>NZ_CP121110.1:3877500-4180000 GCF_029625315.1 Flavobacterium ginsengisoli | reverse complement strand
CCTAAATGCATTTCGGGGAGTACGAGCTATTTCCGAGTTTGATTGGCCTTTCACCCCTACCCACAGGTCATCCGAAGACTTTTCAACGTCAACCGGTTCGGTCCTCCACTGTGTGTTACCACAGCTTCAACCTGCCCATGGGTAGATCACACGGTTTCGCGTCTAACACTACTGACTAAAGCGCCCTATTCAGACTCGCTTTCGCTGCGGATCCATGGCTTAACCACTTATCCTTGCCAGCAGCGTTAACTCGTAGGCTCATTATGCAAAAGGCACGCCGTCACCCCACGAAAGGGCTCCGACCGCTTGTAAGCGCATGGTTTCAGGATCTATTTCACTCCGTTATTCACGGTTCTTTTCACCTTTCCCTCACGGTACTGGTTCACTATCGGTCTCTCAGGAGTATTTAGCCTTAGCGGATGGTCCCGCCAAATTCAGACAGGGTTTCACGTGCCCCGCCCTACTCAGGATACCGCTATCCATTACACTCGTTACCCATACGGGGCTGTCACCCTCTATGGCGCTCCTTTCCAGAAGCTTCCGGTTCCTTGCGCATGAAATGTCGCGGTCCTACAACCCCAACAATGCCATAACAATGCTGGTTTGGGCTAATCCGCGTTCGCTCGCCACTACTTACGGAATCACTTTTGTTTTCTTCTCCTCCGCCTACTTAGATGTTTCAGTTCAGCGGGTTTGCCCACCTATCGGTGTGCTATGTCTTCAACATAGCGGGTTGCCCCATTCGGATATCTGCGGATCGATCGGTGTGTGCCCGTCCCCGCAGCTTTTCGCGACTTATCACGTCCTTCATCGCCTCTGAGAGCCTAGGCATTCCCCATGCGCCCTTATTTTGCTTATTGCACCAAATCATAATTTAATATGATCCGTTTTGTTTTGTTTCCTATCATATGCATTGCTGCCATAACAGAAAACGCTTTCTACTTTCTTATTATTTTCTTATCCCAATATGTCAATGAACTTATGCCCTTTCGGACCTGTGGAGAATAACGGAGTCGAACCGTTGACCTCCTGCGTGCAAGGCAGGCGCTCTAGCCAGCTGAGCTAATCCCCCAATCTAATTATGAATTGTGAATTATGAATTATGAATTTTTTTTGTAATTCGTAACCTTTCAACTCTAGAATTTCCTTCTTTTAAGTCAAATAGTAGTCCCGGGCAGACTCGAACTGCCGACCCCTACATTATCAGTGTAGTACTCTAACCAGCTGAGCTACGAGACTCTGTTTTACTTAAGTTTTATCATTTTTTTAAATTAACAGCAAGAGCAATACAATTTCAAGATCCAAAAAACCGATGCTGCGCATCTTATTTCCCAAACGTGTGCAAGCACTAACATTAGGGCTCTAGAAAGGAGGTGTTCCAGCCGCACCTTCCGGTACGGCTACCTTGTTACGACTTAGCCCTAGTTACCAGTTTTACCCTAGGCAGCTCCTTGCGGTCACCGACTTCAGGCACCCCCAGCTTCCATGGCTTGACGGGCGGTGTGTACAAGGCCCGGGAACGTATTCACCGGATCATGGCTGATATCCGATTACTAGCGATTCCAGCTTCACGGAGTCGAGTTGCAGACTCCGATCCGAACTGTGACCGGCTTTATAGATTCGCTCCCCCTCGCGAGGTGGCTGCTCTCTGTACCGGCCATTGTAGCACGTGTGTAGCCCAAGGCGTAAGGGCCGTGATGATTTGACGTCATCCCCACCTTCCTCACAGTTTGCACTGGCAGTCTTGTTAGAGTTCCCGACACTACTCGCTGGCAACTAACAACAGGGGTTGCGCTCGTTATAGGACTTAACCTGACACCTCACGGCACGAGCTGACGACAACCATGCAGCACCTTGTAAACTGTCTTGCGAAAGATCTGTTTCCAAATCGGTCAGTCTGCATTTAAGCCTTGGTAAGGTTCCTCGCGTATCATCGAATTAAACCACATGCTCCACCGCTTGTGCGGGCCCCCGTCAATTCCTTTGAGTTTCATTCTTGCGAACGTACTCCCCAGGTGGGATACTTATCACTTTCGCTTAGCCACTGAAGTTGCCCCCAACAGCTAGTATCCATCGTTTACGGCGTGGACTACCAGGGTATCTAATCCTGTTCGCTACCCACGCTTTCGTCCATCAGCGTCAATAAATTGGTAGTAACCTGCCTTCGCAATTGGTATTCCATGTAATCTCTAAGCATTTCACCGCTACACTACATATTCTAGTTACTTCCCAATAATTCAAGTCCTGCAGTATCAATGGCCGTTCCACCGTTGAGCGATGGGCTTTCACCACTGACTTACAAGACCGCCTACGGACCCTTTAAACCCAATGATTCCGGATAACGCTTGGATCCTCCGTATTACCGCGGCTGCTGGCACGGAGTTAGCCGATCCTTATTCTTACGGTACCGTCAAGCTCCTTCACGAAGGAGTGTTTCTTCCCGTACAAAAGCAGTTTACAATCCATAGGACCGTCATCCTGCACGCGGCATGGCTGGTTCAGGCTTGCGCCCATTGACCAATATTCCTCACTGCTGCCTCCCGTAGGAGTCTGGTCCGTGTCTCAGTACCAGTGTGGGGGATCTCCCTCTCAGGACCCCTACCCATCGTCGCCTTGGTAAGCCGTTACCTTACCAACTAGCTAATGGGACGCATGCTCATCTTTCACCGTTGTGACTTTAATACTAGGTTGATGCCAACTTAGTATGCTATGAGGTATTAATCCAAATTTCTCTGGGCTATCCCTCTGTGAAAGGCAGATTGCATACGCGTTACGCACCCGTGCGCCGGTCTCAAGCACCGAAGTGCTCTACCCCTCGACTTGCATGTGTTAAGCCTGCCGCTAGCGTTCATCCTGAGCCAGGATCAAACTCTTCATCGTATATTTTAATATTATATTGCGATGCGCTAAACTTAGCGGTTCTTTATCGAATCTCTCGATTCTAATGCTCTTATTCTTTATGTTCTGAAATCTCTTTCAGAACGGCTGTCAATTCAATATGTCTACGAACGTGTCTTTATTTCTTCACCGCTTGTGTTTCAAAGCGGGTGCAAAACTAAAACTAATTTTTTAAACCTGCAAGAAAAAATTTGAAAAATTTTGAAGCTTTATTTTCGCCTCCATTTTCCTTTTTCCTTCCCAGTCTATCAAAGAGCTTTCCGTGTTTTGCGGGGTGCAAATGTAAATCGCTTTTTCAAATCTCGCAAGCTTTTTCGAATCTTTTTTTTTAGAAAATTTATTCCCTTTTTAATTCTTATTCCCTTGCCGGCATTTCGATGAGCGTTTCGCTGTTGCGGGTGCAAAAGTAGAACCTTTTTCCGCTTTTCCAAGCTTTTTTAGCCGCTTTTTTCAATCTTTTTCCAATCTTTTTCTTAACTGTCTCATAACACACCCTTTACAGATTAAAGTTTTTTTTAGAATCTGTAGGTTTTCCCCTAACATCTTTATTGTTTTCATATTTTACGCGGGGTTCCGCTTCCCAATTTTGCGGAGTTTTTAGTCTCCGGCTCTCTTTTTTGCATAATTTTTCAATCTCTAAGCCCCCCTTCCCAGAAAACCCCTTATCAAAAACAGCCCATTTAGCCCCGATGGAAGCGGAAATCCTTTTTGGGAAGGCCTTCGGCCGCATAAGATTCCAGCCCATAGCCGCAAATAGCTCCCATTTATCATCAAAACTTCAACTTGTCTACACTTGTATATAATATGCACATTAATCTGGATGGAAAATGGTTCACACGATTAGTAATATATTTTAAATCACAACAGAATTACTTTTGTTCTGATTATTTTTTTTTAAAATTATTTGTTTTGGGAATGTGCTTGATTTGGTAATCAGCACAATTATCAATAGGCAGACTCTGATTTGATTGCAAAATAGACTTTCAAGTTTTGTTTTTTAGATTCTCAAAACCCTCAAAGATTTCAGATAATACAAATTTTTCTTTTAAAACACTTTTTACGCTTTCCCCAGGTGTATTTTCATAAAGATCATTATTTTGCGTCACACTCATAAGAATCTTGCTTTAGAATCCACCCCTACATATTCTTCACTGCAATATTAAAATCGCTCTATGAATTGTGCCTGAGATTTCTGTCGCTTTTTCTATTACCAACAGCAACAGCCATTTTTAAAGCCTCTAATGCAAAAGAATCCATCAAGCCATCTGATAAATTATTACTTTCAATTTTCTTTGAATATTCATTTGCATCAAATGCAGGCAATATATTTTTACTTTAATTCTTAGACAAATAATATCAGCTACCAAAATCCGCTTAGTATATTCAGCCTAATTCCTTTTATTAGATTTGGATATTTAACCATCCAATGATTTGAGTTTGTTATCTTGTAATACCTTCTTATTTTAAGGACTAATAAATATTAATTGCGCAAAAAATCAAATAATTTATCTCTGTCAATTTTTATCTGATATACTTTTAAATCATCTTTCGGCATATAATACAGTTTTCTGTCGCCTATTTTTAGAATCTTTTGACGAATCGATATTATCAAAGATTTGAGATACTCTTTATCGGGACCTAGCTATGATTGATATGATCTTCGTTATAATAAGCTCGTTTACCATATCCAAACAATCGACATATCTTACAAAGACTAAGCCTTTATATATGATTTATTTACTGGACTGCTTTGAACCAGACTATTTACAATCTCGATTTTTAGCTCGTGCTCAGGTATTTCTATATTTTTTTTAAAGACCAAGTAACTCCTATTCTTTCCTAACTAAGCTTCGAGTTATTTGATACGTTAAGTTTGAGGATTTTTCATAAGCCATCTCAATGCTAATTTTTCCAATAGGTTTTATTATTTAGACAGTTTAAATATCATTCTTAAATAAATTATTATAGGATGTCAAAATTTATTTGAATTTTATATTCCAAAGATTATTAGCTTATTGAAATTTCTATCCCAACCAAACTCTACGCTTTAGTTTTTTTTTATGAAGGCAGAAGAGTTAATAAAAGAAGAAGTAGTCGCCAATAATAAAAATTATTCTCTTTAAAACATTTCGTTCGAATTAGAAGAGACATCTTAAATCTGATACTTTAAAAAACTGCGTATAAAACAAAAAACCCTATCCGGTTTGGATAGGGTTTTCAAAAGAAAGGCGACGACATACTCTCCCACATAACTGCAGTACCATCTGCGCAGGCGGGCTTAACTTCTCTGTTCGGGATGGGAAGAGGTGAGCCCCGCCGCAATAACCACCTTAAGGTTTTTAAGTCCAAAGCCGAAGGCCATAAAGTCTAAAGTTTTCACTTTGAGGCTTTGAAATTTTCGCTTTGCGACCTGCCCGCGACGGGCAAATATTTTAACATACTGGGATAAAGAAACAAATAAGCCTTATTTTAGAAAAGTTTCCTCCCGATCCACCTGGGCGGATCGGGAAAAGGGTGTGCATAAGCTTACGGATTATTAGTACTACTCGACTATGACATTACTGCCTTTACATCTGTAGCCTATCAACGTGGTCATCTTCCACGATCCTTAAAAGAAATCTCATCTTGTGGTGGGTTTCGCGCTTATATGCTTTCAGCGCTTATCCCTTCCCAACGTAGCTACTCTGCGGTGCCCCTGGCGGGACAACAGATACACTAGAGGTTAGTCCAATTCGGTCCTCTCGTACTAGAATCAGATCCACTCAAATTTCTAACGCCCGCAGTAGATAGAGACCGAACTGTCTCACGACGTTCTGAACCCAGCTCGCGTGCCACTTTAATGGGCGAACAGCCCAACCCTTGGGACCTTCTCCAGCCCCAGGATGTGACGAGCCGACATCGAGGTGCCAAACCCCCCCGTCGATATGAGCTCTTGGGGGAGATCAGCCTGTTATCCCCGGCGTACCTTTTATCCTTTGAGCGATGGCCCTTCCATGCGGAACCACCGGATCACTATGCTCTACTTTCGTACCTGATCGACCTGTATGTCTCTCAGTCAAGCTCCCTTATGCCATTGCACTCTACGCACGGTTACCAAGCGTACTGAGGGAACCTTTAGAAGCCTCCGTTACTCTTTTGGAGGCGACCACCCCAGTCAAACTACCCACCAAGCACTGTCCCCCACATTGCGGGGTTAGGCCTCAGATAAACAAAGGGTTGTATTTCAACAATGACTCCACAACGCCTGGCGACGCCGCTTCATAGTCTCCAACCTATCCTACACATCATTTATCCAAGGTCAATACTAAGCTATAGTAAAGGTGCACAGGGTCTTTTCGTCCCACTGCGGGTAAACGGCATCTTCACCGTTACTACAATTTCACCGAGCTCATGGCTGAGACAGTGTCCAGATCGTTACACCATTCGTGCAGGTCGGAACTTACCCGACAAGGAATTTCGCTACCTTAGGACCGTTATAGTTACGGCCGCCGTTTACTGGGGCTTCAATTCAATGCTTCTCCGAAGATAACATCTCCTCTTAACCTTCCAGCACCGGGCAGGTGTCAGGCCCTATACTTCATCTTACGATTTTGCAGAGCCCTGTGTTTTTGATAAACAGTCGCCTGGACCTCTTCACTGCGGCCCCGATTGCTCGGGGCGACCTTTCTCCCGAAGTTACAGGTCTATTTTGCCTAATTCCTTAGCCATGAATCTCTCGAGCACCTTAGGATTCTCTCCTCAACTACCTGTGTCGGTTTACGGTACTGGTTCTTATTGCCTGAAGTTTAGAGGTTTTTCTTGGAAGCCCTTAGGCGCACTATCTCTTTGTCCGAAGACTCCGAGTACTATCGCATTTCGCCAAGCTCTACGGATTTGCCTATAGAGCCTATAGCTAGGTGCTTTAACGAACTATTCCGTCAGTTCGCGGCGCTTTCATCACTCCGTCACCCCATCACAGCAATAAGAAGTACGGGAATATTAACCCGTTGGCCATCGACTGTCCCTTTCGGGTTCGCCTTAGGTCCAGACTAACCCACAGCTGATTAGCATAGCTGTGGAAACCTTAGTTTTTCGGTGTGCGGGTTTCTCGCCCGCATTATCGTTACTTATGCCTACATTTTCTTTTCTGACCGGTCCAGCATACCTTACGATACACCTTCAGCCCTGTCAGAATGCTCCCCTACCACTTGTATTTGCATACAAATCCATAGCTTCGGTAATATGCTTATGCCCGATTATTATCCATGCTCGTCCGCTCGACTAGTGAGCTGTTACGCACTCTTTAAATGAATGGCTGCTTCCAAGCCAACATCCTAGCTGTCTGGGCAGACAAACCTCGTTCTTTCAACTTAGCATATATTTGGGGACCTTAGCTGATGGTCTGGGTTCTTTCCCTCTCGGACTTGGACCTTAGCACCCAAGCCCTCACTGCTGGTAAACATTATATAGCATTCGGAGTTTGTCAGGAATTGGTAGGCGGTGAAGCCCCCGCATCCAATCAGTAGCTCTACCTCTATATAACTATATCCAGCGCTGCACCTAAATGCATTTCGGGGAGTACGAGCTATTTCCGAGTTTGATTGGCCTTTCACCCCTACCCACAGGTCATCCGAAGACTTTTCAACGTCAACCGGTTCGGTCCTCCACTGTGTGTTACCACAGCTTCAACCTGCCCATGGGTAGATCACACGGTTTCGCGTCTAACACTACTGACTAAAGCGCCCTATTCAGACTCGCTTTCGCTGCGGATCCATGGCTTAACCACTTATCCTTGCCAGCAGCGTTAACTCGTAGGCTCATTATGCAAAAGGCACGCCGTCACCCCACGAAAGGGCTCCGACCGCTTGTAAGCGCATGGTTTCAGGATCTATTTCACTCCGTTATTCACGGTTCTTTTCACCTTTCCCTCACGGTACTGGTTCACTATCGGTCTCTCAGGAGTATTTAGCCTTAGCGGATGGTCCCGCCAAATTCAGACAGGGTTTCACGTGCCCCGCCCTACTCAGGATACCGCTATCCATTACACTCGTTACCCATACGGGGCTGTCACCCTCTATGGCGCTCCTTTCCAGAAGCTTCCGGTTCCTTGCGCATGAAATGTCGCGGTCCTACAACCCCAACAATGCCATAACAATGCTGGTTTGGGCTAATCCGCGTTCGCTCGCCACTACTTACGGAATCACTTTTGTTTTCTTCTCCTCCGCCTACTTAGATGTTTCAGTTCAGCGGGTTTGCCCACCTATCGGTGTGCTATGTCTTCAACATAGCGGGTTGCCCCATTCGGATATCTGCGGATCGATCGGTGTGTGCCCGTCCCCGCAGCTTTTCGCGACTTATCACGTCCTTCATCGCCTCTGAGAGCCTAGGCATTCCCCATGCGCCCTTATTTTGCTTATTGCACCAAATCATAATTTAATATGATCCGTTTTGTTTTGTTTCCTATCATATGCATTGTCGCCATAACAGAAAACGCTTTCTACTTTCTTATTATTTTCTTATCCCAATATGTCAATGAACTTATGCCCTTTCGGACCTGTGGAGAATAACGGAGTCGAACCGTTGACCTCCTGCGTGCAAGGCAGGCGCTCTAGCCAGCTGAGCTAATCCCCCAATCTAATTATGAATTGTGAATTATGAATTATGAATTTTTTTTGTAATTCGTAACCTTTCAACTCTAGAATTTCCTTCTTTTAAGTCAAATAGTAGTCCCGGGCAGACTCGAACTGCCGACCCCTACATTATCAGTGTAGTACTCTAACCAGCTGAGCTACGAGACTCTGTTTTACTTAAGTTTTATCATTTTTTTAAATTAACAGCAAGAGCAATACAATTTCAAGATCCAAAAAACCGATGCTGCGCATCTTATTTCCCAAACGTGTGCAAGCACTAACATTAGGGCTCTAGAAAGGAGGTGTTCCAGCCGCACCTTCCGGTACGGCTACCTTGTTACGACTTAGCCCTAGTTACCAGTTTTACCCTAGGCAGCTCCTTGCGGTCACCGACTTCAGGCACCCCCAGCTTCCATGGCTTGACGGGCGGTGTGTACAAGGCCCGGGAACGTATTCACCGGATCATGGCTGATATCCGATTACTAGCGATTCCAGCTTCACGGAGTCGAGTTGCAGACTCCGATCCGAACTGTGACCGGCTTTATAGATTCGCTCCCCCTCGCGAGGTGGCTGCTCTCTGTACCGGCCATTGTAGCACGTGTGTAGCCCAAGGCGTAAGGGCCGTGATGATTTGACGTCATCCCCACCTTCCTCACAGTTTGCACTGGCAGTCTTGTTAGAGTTCCCGACACTACTCGCTGGCAACTAACAACAGGGGTTGCGCTCGTTATAGGACTTAACCTGACACCTCACGGCACGAGCTGACGACAACCATGCAGCACCTTGTAAACTGTCTTGCGAAAGATCTGTTTCCAAATCGGTCAGTCTGCATTTAAGCCTTGGTAAGGTTCCTCGCGTATCATCGAATTAAACCACATGCTCCACCGCTTGTGCGGGCCCCCGTCAATTCCTTTGAGTTTCATTCTTGCGAACGTACTCCCCAGGTGGGATACTTATCACTTTCGCTTAGCCACTGAAGTTGCCCCCAACAGCTAGTATCCATCGTTTACGGCGTGGACTACCAGGGTATCTAATCCTGTTCGCTACCCACGCTTTCGTCCATCAGCGTCAATAAATTGGTAGTAACCTGCCTTCGCAATTGGTATTCCATGTAATCTCTAAGCATTTCACCGCTACACTACATATTCTAGTTACTTCCCAATAATTCAAGTCCTGCAGTATCAATGGCCGTTCCACCGTTGAGCGATGGGCTTTCACCACTGACTTACAAGACCGCCTACGGACCCTTTAAACCCAATGATTCCGGATAACGCTTGGATCCTCCGTATTACCGCGGCTGCTGGCACGGAGTTAGCCGATCCTTATTCTTACGGTACCGTCAAGCTCCTTCACGAAGGAGTGTTTCTTCCCGTACAAAAGCAGTTTACAATCCATAGGACCGTCATCCTGCACGCGGCATGGCTGGTTCAGGCTTGCGCCCATTGACCAATATTCCTCACTGCTGCCTCCCGTAGGAGTCTGGTCCGTGTCTCAGTACCAGTGTGGGGGATCTCCCTCTCAGGACCCCTACCCATCGTCGCCTTGGTAAGCCGTTACCTTACCAACTAGCTAATGGGACGCATGCTCATCTTTCACCGTTGTGACTTTAATACTAGGTTGATGCCAACTTAGTATGCTATGAGGTATTAATCCAAATTTCTCTGGGCTATCCCTCTGTGAAAGGCAGATTGCATACGCGTTACGCACCCGTGCGCCGGTCTCAAGCACCGAAGTGCTCTACCCCTCGACTTGCATGTGTTAAGCCTGCCGCTAGCGTTCATCCTGAGCCAGGATCAAACTCTTCATCGTATATTTTAATATTATATTGCGATGCGCTAAACTTAGCGGTTCTTTATCGAATCTCTCGATTCTAATGCTCTTATTCTTTATGTTCTGAAATCTCTTTCAGAACGGCTGTCAATTCAATATGTCTACGAACGTGTCTCTATTTCTTCATCGCTTGTGTTTCAAAGCGGGTGCAAAACTAAAACTAATTTTTTAAACCTGCAAGAAAAAATTTGAAAAATTTTGAAGCTTTATTTTCGCCTCCATTTTTCTTTTTTCCTTCCCAGTCTATCAAAGAGCTTTCCGTGTTTTGCGGGGTGCAAATGTAAATCGCTTTTTCAAATCTCGCAAGCTTTTTCGAATCTTTTTTTTTAGAAAATTTCTTTCCTTTTTAATTCTTATTCCCTTGCCAGCATTTCGATGAGCGTTTCGCTGTTGCGGGTGCAAAAGTAGAACCTTTTTCCGCTTTTCCAAGCTTTTTTGTCCGCTTTTTTCAATCTTTTTTCAATCTTTTTCTTAACTGTCTCATAACACACCCTTTACAGATCAAAGTTTTTTCAAAATCTGTAGGTTTTCCCCTAATGTCTTTATTGTTTTCATATTTTACGCGGGGTTCCGCTTCCCAATTTTGCGGAGTTTTTAGTCTCCGGCCCTCTTTTTTGCATAATTTTTCAATCTCTAAGCTCTCCTTTTCCAAAAAACCTCTTATCAAAAACAGCCCATTTAGCCACGATGGAAGCGGAAATCCTTTTTGAGAAGGCATTCGGCCGCAAAAGTTGGAGCCGATAGAGGGAAACGGCCCTTGTTTATTATTAAAACTTAAGGTTTCGCATCTGCCCATGATCATATTCCATACTTATATTATATGTACAAAAGCAAACCCGACGGCTTTTCAAAAACTGTCGGGTTTGATATTACGATTTTACTTTTTACTTAATCGAAGCGAATTGCTTTTACTGGGGATATTTTGGTTATTATATAAGAGGGAATTAATAGCACCAAAAAACAAACACCAACAGTAAGCAGATTTAATAAGAGTATATAAAGCCAATTTAGATAAACAGGAGCTTGATTTACATAATAGTTTTCAGGGTTTAACTGAATTACTCCGAATTGTTGCTGAATCAACAGAATTGAAATCCCTATTAAATTTCCCCAAAATAGTCCTCTTAAAATTAAATAAAAAGCATTATATAAAAAGATTTTACGAACTGACCAGTTATTTGCTCCCATCGATTTTAGAATTCCAATCATTTGAGTTCTTTCTAAAATAAGAACTAGCAATGCTACCACCATATTAATGGTAGCAACTAGAATCATGACTCCTAGGATGATTACAATATTAAAATCGAACAACTGAAGCCAATCGAAAATATAACTGTATTTTTCTACAATGGTTTTCGTATCCAGATTAGATGATGTTTCTTCGTAGATTTTATTTCCTATTGATTTAATTTCATTAAAATCTTTGACAAAAACCTCAAACGCTCCAACTTCGTTTTCGTTCCATTTATTAATTCTCTGAATATGTCGGATGTCGCCAATAATATATGTTGCATCAAAATCTTGAAATCCTGAATTAAATATGGTCGCGATTTTAAACCGACGACTGTTTGGAAGCTTACCTTGCTCCTCTTTAATAAAAAAAGTATTGAATTGATCTCCGATTTTCAAATTTAAGCGATCAGCAAGAAATCTCGAGATGATAACATCTTCATTCAATGCTTTTGTAAAATCTGGCACTTTACCATCTACGATATATTCTTTAATATTATTCCAATCGTAATCTGCACCAACTCCTTTGAATATTATTCCTTCAAAAGCATTTTCGGTTCTAATTATTCCCGCTTTGCTAGCTACAGCTTGAATATGACTTACTTCTGGAACTGATTTAAAATTAGGATAGAAATCTTGCTTCTTCGAAATTGGAACTGTTGTAACTTCTGAATTGTTATTATCGTAATTAGAAATTATAATCTGGCCATTAAAAGCAGAAACTTTTTCGCGAATTTTTTTCTGCAAACCAATTCCAGTCGCTACAGAAACCATCATCATGATAATTCCGATTGCGATTGCCGAAATAGCAATTTTTATAATGGGTGCCGATATACTGCTTTTATAATCTTTTGCAGTAATAAGTCTTTTGGCTATGAAATATTCTAAATTCAAATTACGAGTTTTCTTTATGTTGTTTAATTATTCCTTTCCCAAAAATACACCTTAAAAAAGGAAATCAATATATTCTCAGAAACAATTACTTGTTTTTATCTATAATGGCAATTTCTTTTTCATTTCTTCTACAATATTAAATGCCGCTGGACATATTTCGACATTTTTCAAAGTTAAGTTTGAAATCTGGTAAAATTTGTTTCGATCTGTATGAGGAAACTCTCTACAAGCTTTTGGGCGAACATCATAAATCATACAATAGTTTTCGTTATCCAAAAATGTACATGGAACGCTTTGCAAAACATAATCTTTATCCTCATCAATTCGTAAATACTGATCGATAAACTGTTGCGGCTTTTGTCTAAAATGTTTTGAAATTCGCTCAATATCTGCCAAAGTAAATAATGGTCCTGTTGTTTTACAGCAATTAGCGCACTTTAAGCAATCCGTTCTTTTAAATTCAGCATCGTGCAAATCTTGCATAATGTAATCTAAATTTTTAGGTGGCTTCTTTTTAAGCTTATCGAAATACTTTTTATTCTCGTTATGCTTATCTTTGGCTAACTTACTTAAGTTATTTAAAATCTGTTTCAAGTTTACTATTTAAAGTTGATTTGCAAAATTAAACAACTTTGAACTTGAAACCTTAAACTTTGAACTAAAACAATGAAAGATCTTTTTGGGAAGGCGATATTTGATTTTTACACCAAAAACTCACCTGAAGACATTATCACCGAAACTTCAATCTCTGAAGAAGACGAAATGAGTGTTGAATATCTTTTCCGCACTTATAACGAAATGCCTAAAATTGAGCAAAAAGCTTTACAATTGGCTAAAGGAAAAATATTAGATGTGGGATGTGGCGCGGGAAGCCATACTTTATCGCTACAAAATGAACGCAATTTAGAAGTAACTGCTATTGATATTTCAAAAAAAGCAATTGAAACCTGTCGCCTTAGAGGAATAAAAAATGCTAAAGTTGAAAATGTTTTAGATTTTGAAGGAGAAAAATTTGACACGATCCTGCTCTTAATGAATGGTACAGGTATTTTTGGCCAGTTAAAAAACTGCAACAAATACTTATCTAAATTAAAATCTCTTTTAAATCCTGGCGGACAAATTTTAATTGACAGCTCCGACATCATTTATATGTTTGATGAAGATGAAGACGGCGGCAAATGGATTCCGTCTGAGAACGATTATTATGGTGAACTAGTTTTTAATATTAGTTACAAAGGAGAGAAGGAAGAATCTTTTGACTGGCTGTATTTGGATTATAATACGCTTCAAAATGCAGCAATTGCTAATGGTTTAAATTGTGAACTAGTCCTTGAAGGTGAACATTATGATTATTTAGCTAAACTTTCAATTTAAAACAAACCATAAAAAACCATGAAAGAATTAGATTTAGAGAAGTTAAAATATCCTATTGGAAAATTTATTATCCCTCAAGATTATACAAAAGAATATCTATCTGAAAAAATTAAAGAAATTGAAACTCTTCCAGAAAGATTAGCAAAAGAAACTATTCACTTAACCGACGAACAATTAGACACTCCATATCGTCCTGGCGGTTGGACCGTAAGACAAGTCATTCATCATTGTGCCGAAAGCCACATGAACTGTTACATCAGAATTAAATGGACATTAACCGAAAACAATCCCGTTATTAAAGCTTATGATGAAGTTCTTTGGTCTGAATTAAACGACAATTTGACAATGCCTATTCAACCAACACTAGATTTATTAAAGGGACTTCACTTTCGATTGGGCTATATTATGAGAAATTTATCTGAATCTGATTTAGAAAAAACTTTTATACATCCTGCAGATAATTCAGAAAATAAACTCAAAAAAATTATTGGAATGTATGCTTGGCATGGAAATCATCACTTAGCACATATTATAGCTTTAAAAAAATACAAAAACTGGAAATAATCGAATGTTTACTTTTTACACAGTGTATACTTATAAAACAAAAAATCTCTTCGTGCGAAGAGATTTTTTGTTTTATGGAATATTAAGATATTTATGCGTTTGTAATGAAACTCTCCATTTTGGATTATTCATAACATAATCAACAATCAGCGGAGTCATTTCTTCTTTTTTACTCCATTCTGGTTGTAAGAATAAAATCGCATTATCATTTACTAATTCTGCTTGTTCTTCTGCAAAAATAAAATCGTGTTTGTTATAGATGATCACTTTTAATTCGTGCGCATTATCATATACTGTTTGAGTAGGCAACTTATTCTTTTTTGGCGAAAGACAAATCCAGTCCCAAGTTCCTGACAATGGAAAAGCTCCAGAAGTTTCAATATGTACTTTTAGATTTTTTTCTTTTAAACGTTTTGTCAAAAGCGTCATATCCCAAGATAAAGGCTCTCCACCAGTTACAACAACTGTATCAGCATACTTCGCAACATTCTCAACAATTAAATCTACACTTGTTGGCGGATGAAGCTCAGCATTCCAGCTTTCTTTCACATCGCACCAATGGCATCCCACATCACATCCTCCAATTCTAATAAAATAAGCGACTCGTCCTGTATGCGAACCTTCTCCTTGAATGGTATAAAACTCTTCCATCAAAGGAAGCATTGCTCCTTTATTTACTTCTAATTGTATTTCTTTTGGTAACATTTTAATATTTTAAGAGTGCAAAGATAGTCAATAATATACGGAACAAAAAAACCGATAGTTTTTTGAACTATCGGTTTTTATATATTCCTTAAAATCCTCTAATTATTTTAAAGCTTTTATAGATTGTGTAGCATATGAGTTTGCTGGATCTAATACTAAAGTTTTATTGAAATACTCAATAGCTTTAGCTTTATCTGTGTTAGCATAAGCAGCACCAATACCATTGTAAGCTTCAACAAATTTCTTAGCTACAGCTGGCTTAGCTACTTCTTCAGCGCCTTTTGCAGAAATTTTAGCAACATACTCTTCGTAGTTTTTAATGATCAAATCATCTTTGTCTAATAAAGAATTGATTCTAGCTTTGTACAAGTATGCTTCATCATAACTAGGAGCAGTAGTTAAAATTTTATCAAAAACTGCATCTGCTTTTCCTAAAGCAACAGCATCACGGCTTTCTTTTGGTTTACTAGCATTACCATAGTATAAAGAAATTCCATAATAAACACTGTCATCTAAATAATTTTTAGATTCTGGATTACTTGCTCCAAGTTCAAAAATAGCTGCAGCTTGCGCATACTGTTTTTTACTGAATAATTCTTTTCCAAAATCTGCAAATTCTTCTACTACTAAAGGCTCTAATTCAACCGCTTTTTTAATATCAGCCAAACCTGAATCAAAAGCGACTTGATCTACTGTACCATCAGCAGCAGTTCCTTTTTTAATTTTAGCCAAACCTAGGTAGTAGTAGTCTCTTCCGATAACTTTGTTTCCTGGAGCTTTAATAAAATCTTCGATAGATTTAATAGCAACATCAACATTTCCGTTTTCGTAAGCGACATATCCTAAATATCTGTAAATTCTAGGATTTACTTTATCCTGAGCAATCATTTTGTTTGCAACAGTTTCTAATTGTTTGTAATCTTTAACCAAGATCAAGAAATCCGCATGACGCATTTTAGAATCAAGAGAGTAATCTGTCAAACTTAAATACTTCTCATAGTTTGTAATTGCATTTTGCAAGTTAACTTTAGCTGTAGAAGGTTTGTTTCTTGCCCATTTGTAATATGTTTCAGCAAGCTCTCTGTAAACTGGTCCGTAATTTGCATCTAGAGCGATAACCTCATTAAAAGATTTAATTGCTTCATCATAAGATTTAGCGCCTTTTAATAAAACCCCTAATTGCATTTTTGCTCTCAATAAAGTATTATCAGCTGTAAAAGCATCACGATAAGCTTTGTAAGCATCATTTTGATTGTTTGCTCCATAGTAAGCATCTCCAATAGCCAATAATGCTTGTGCATTTTGAGGATCAACTAATAAAGCTCTTTTTAAAATATCAGTTGCACTTTTATAGTCTGGATTATCAGAATTCATGTAAGCTCTAGCAATGTAAATAAATTCATTTACATCCTTTTTCTTCATGTCTTTAGTCGCTAAAGTAAAATTAGCTTGAGCTGCAGCTGTGTTTTTAGCATCAAGATCTAATTGACCCAAACCAATATAGCTTAAGTTTTTCTTGTCTGAAGCTTGTAATCCATTATTGTAATAGATTTTTGCAGAATCGATAACAGATTGATTCAAATAAACATTTCCTAAAACAAAATTTGCTTCACCGTCTGAAGGTTTAGCTTTGATGATTGATTTAAGGATAGTTTTTGCCTTGTCAAATTGTTCAGCATCGATTGCCTTCTTTGCTTGGTTGATATCCTGCGCTTTAGTTGCCGTAGCCGACACAACTAATGCAAGACTAAAAATTTTAAATTTATTCATCTTTATTGTAATTAATTTATTCTTTATCTTTTATAATTTCACTTCTAATTTTCAGTTTTCGTCCTGGAGTTTTATATGGCAACAATCCTGATTTCAAAACTATGCGTTGTCCAATATCTCCAGCAATGAATGAAGCAAAGCCCATTCCTAATCCAGAATAACCTTGACAATTGATAATAAACAAATCACGTGCCAAAGGATATTTCCCTATTTCTAAGTCGTTTTGAGTAGGACTATAATATTCATTACTATCCAAACCTTTAACATACAAGACATTTATTTTATTAATTGTCTCTTTCATATCAGGTGTTGGCTGATAAAACCAATTAACGCCAATAACACCAATCATACCGTCGTTTTCAGAAACAAATTTAATCACTTCATTATTTGTTTTAAATGAGAAAACACCAGATTTAGGTATTTCATTCACTTTCGCTAATTCTTTCATGTAACGAACCGTGCTTGAATTAGGATTATCGAAAACAAGGCCTTTAATTTTGCCATCCGTTTTACCCTGCATGAAATCAATCACACTTTTCAACGCAATTAATGTATCATTATTGTTTTTATTAGAAATAAAAGCAATAGCATCATGAGCAAAAGGAGTTACTCTTGGTTTAATTTTGCTTTTGTCAAAGCGAGCAATTTCTTCAGGAGTCAAATCTCGCGTTGTAATTGCAACTTTAGCTTTTTGATTTAACAAATCATTAATTACTTCAGCTTCAGATTTTGGTTTTACTGTAATTTTTGCATCATAGTAAGTACCTTCAAAAACAGCAACCTGATCGTCTACAATTTGCTCTACCGTCTCATCAACCGCAATATCAAGTGATCCTTTTAAAATGGTTTCTTTTTCAGTTTCACTTTTGCTTTTTTGGTTGCACATGGCAAACAAAAAGACAAAAACAACCAAACCTAAAGCCTTACTATATTTCAACATAATTATTCTTCTTTTGAATTAATTAATCTTAAAAATCTTATTCCAGAATATACAATCAGTAATCCACCAAAGGCATATCTATATTTCGGTTCCATGTTAAGTGGAAGTTTTTCCCAAAACATAATCATTAAACCGAGTACAAGATATATTAAAAAAAACAGTATTCCTAAAACAAGAAGAAATCGCTCTTTGAGCGATTTCTTCTGAATATTATTAAGCATATCTTTTAACATTATTCTGCAGATTGAATAGTAATAGGAAGAGAGTATAATACCCTAACTTTTTTACCATTTTGCTCGCCAGGAGTCCATTTTGGACATTTTTTAAGAACACGAATTGCTTCTGCTCCTGTACCATAACCGATATCTCTTAAAACTTTAATATCTGTTAATGACCCGTCTTTTTCAACTACAAACGTAACGTAAACCTTACCTTTTAAACCTTCTTCTTCTGGAGTTTTGTAGTTGTTTCCTACGAATTTGTAGAATTTCTCAATACCTCCTGGGAAGTCTGGTTTTACTTCGATACCAGCTGTATTATATACAGTGTTATCTTCTTGTACCACCTCTGCTACTGGTCCTTTTCCAACTGGTTCATCAACAGTTAAAACTGCATCTGGATCTCCTTTGATAGTCTCAGCACCAACTTTTTTGTCTTTTAATTCAACAATTTTTGGTGGGTCTTCAGTTACTTCTTCCGCTTTTGCAACCACAGGTTTAACGAATTTAACCTGATCCACTTTTGGTGGTGGTGGTGGTGGTGGTGGCATGTTAGGCTTAATTTCCTCTTTTTTAGGAGGTAATTTTACCGCAGCCATCTTAACCTCTTTAACCTCTTCTTCTTCAGTTGAGTCTGGTAACAAACTCGCGATAAGAGGAGCAGCAACAGCAGCACTAAAGATAAGAGAACCAATAACAAGTGCTTTCACAGTTGTTTTTCCGTTTGATTTTCTCAGCTCGTATGCTCCATATATCTTATTACGTCCTTCGAATACGATATCAAGCCACTGATTTTTTATAATATCTAATTTCATACTTCTTGATTTTTAAGTCGACAAAACTTAAGATTGCTCTTATTTTTTTATCTATCACTTTTGCTTCTTCTGGTGTAAACTCAGGAACAATTGCATACGTCTCAACTCCAGTGATAGCCATTTCGTCCAAGATATCAACCAAATTACGGTAATTTGATTTTTTCGTTGGTTTAATGATCACAATGATTCCGTTTTTAGGTTTCCCTAAAGCAGCAGAATAAGCTAAAACATTTTTCTTTTGTTTTAACAATTCTCTACGGATTCCATCTTTACCATATGCAATATCTTTTGGCCCCACTTTTGGTGTTGCCAATAACCCCATATAGTAAACCATTTTGTTATCGCCACCTAACATTACTGTCATAGTACGATTCTCGTCTACTTTGGTATCCTCAGTTTTCTTATTTGGATCATCATCTTTATTTGGCAATGACAAATCCATCGATTGAGGTTTTGACAACGAAGTAGTTAACATAAAGAATGTAATCAATAAGAATGCCAAATCCACCATCGCTGTTAAATCGACTTTCGAATTCTGCTTTTTACTTCTTACTTTACCACCTTTACCACCACCGCCGTCGCCGGTATTTAATTCAGCCATCTTAGTGTATATTTTTTAATTAAAAGTCTCTTCCTCTTTTACCTGTAACTAAGTTAAAGGAATTGATTTTCTGATCTTGCAAAATATCCATAATTTTTCTAATTCTTGGATATTCTTCTTTAGCATCTCCTTTAATCGCAATCTGCAATTCTTTGTCATCCAAATCAATTGTAGCTCTTCTAGAGATTAGAAGCCATTCTTTTAATTGATTATCTAATGAATCCAAAGGAATTCCAGGCTGGTTTGCTTTGGTTCTATCCGCCGCTTTCATATCAATGATTTGCTTTAAACCTGTAATTGGCACACCAAAATCGTCCATAAGAGCAAATTTGGTTTTATCTTCTTCTGAAAATTCAATACCATATTTTGCACCCATTCCTTCAAGAGTTCTTTTACGAACTTCTCTTCCTTTGATGTCAAAAAATACTTTCCCTTTTCCTATTGTAATAATAGCCAAATCGGTATCTGGCAGTTTACTTATTGCAACGGAAGCAGGCATATCTACAGGTAATGCCTCTGGCACTTTAGCAGTAGCGGTTAAGATAAAGAACGTAAGCAAAAGGAACGCTACGTCACACATCGCAGTCATATCTGTCGATGTAGACTTCTTTTTCATTTTAATTTTAGCCATTATCTTTTATTTTATTTTTTTGATAAAAAATCAAAAATTAATTATTGTCTTAAACTTCCTCTGAATTTTCTGTAAGTATTCACGATTGTAGTACCAGCCTCATCGATAGAGTAAGTTAAATCGTCAATTTTAGCAGTAAAGAAGTTGTAAGAGATAATTGCTAAGATAGAAGTAGAGATACCTGTTGCAGTGTTGATAAGTGCCTCAGAAATACCTGTTGCAAGAGCAGCTTGGTCAGGAGTACCAGCAGAAGCTAACGCACCAAACGCTTTAATCATACCAGATACAGTTCCTAATAATCCTCCTAATGTACCTAAAGATACTAAAGTAGAGATAATAGTCATGTTTTTCTCTAACATTGGCATTTCTAATGAAGTTGCCTCTTCAATTTCTTTGTGGATTACTTCTGAAGCTTCTTCGCTGTTGAATCCTTCTTTTTTAACATCTTGGTATTTTACTAAAGCTGATTTAATTGCGTTTGCAACTGAACCTTGTTGTTTGTCGCAAGAAGCAATAGCGGCTTCGATGTTTCCTTCTTTAATACTACCTTGAACGCTTTTCATGAATTTGTCAAGGTTAGTTTTTCCTGCGAGCTTTACCGATAACAATAAATCTTTCAATAGAAAAAACAACAACCATTAAAAACATACCTAATAATACTGGTACGATGAAACCTCCTTTATATACTTGTCCTAATGTATTGATTGGATGTCCTGTTTCTGGATTACCTCCTTCGAAGTTCGCAGAATCCCCCATGATTACTTTCCAAATAAACACCCCTACTAAGATACACGCTACAATAATGATTCCAGTGATCATTCCTCCGCCATTTGAAGTGCTTTCTTTTTTAACTTTAACGTTTGCCATTTTTTTTAATTTTAATAGTTTTAAATAATTTTTATTTTTTAGTTATATTTAACTTGTAGAGGAGCAAATTTATACGTTTAGTTTAAATAAAAAAACTTTTTTTAATTTAATTGACCGAAATTTAACTTCAAATTAAAAAATATCTCATTAAATTGCCATCATCATTTTTTAGATAAAACAAAAAAAAGGACGATAATTAGAAAAATTACAACGTTTTAGTAAATATTCAAAGATTCCTTTGATATCTTCTTAAAAAGTCTGCGAATTTTTTTTTTATTAAATTTTCAATCAAAAAAAGCTTTTTCTTACTAAAAAAAACCACATAAAAAGTGCCCAAAAACAAAGCAATACTCATATAACAATCTAAATTACAAATAAAAACATGAATAAAAAAGAGAATTTTATTGCTGATATAAATACGGGGTATTCCTCGAAGGGAGACAGCATTATACTTGGAGGCGCAATGCTTGATGGTGAGCCAATTGCAGAGGCACATGTCAAAATTCCGCTGAAAACTTTAAATCGCCATGGATTAATTGCGGGTGCAACTGGAACAGGAAAAACCAAAACAATTCAGGTTTTTTCGGAGCAACTTTCTAATGCTGGAATTCCTGTTTTAATGATGGATATTAAGGGTGATTTTAGTGGTATAGCCAAAGAAGGTAAAGAAGAAGGTTTTATTACAGAACGTCATGCTAAAATAAATATACCTTATAATGTAGCCGCATTTCCCGTTGAATTAATGTCTTTATCTATACAGAATGGAGTTCGTCTGCGTGCAACGGTTTCTGAGTTTGGACCAGTTCTTTTTTCGCGAATTCTAGATTTAAACGATACACAGGCTGGAGTTGTTGCAGTTATTTTCAAATATTGTGACGATACTCAAATGCCTTTATTAGACTTAAAAGACATTAAAAAAGTAATTAATTATATTACTGAGGAAGGTAAAGATGAAATTGCTGCCAGTTATGGAAAAATTTCAACTGCTACAACAGGCACAATTCTTAGAAAAATTATAGAATTGGAACAACAAGGTGGAGATTTGTTTTTTGGCGAATTGTCTTTTGAAACCGACGATTTAATGCGAATTGATGAAAATGGGAAAGGTTATGTTAATATCATCCGTCTGACAGATATTCAAGATAAACCAAAATTGTTCTCGACTTTCATGTTAAGTCTTTTAGCTGAAATTTATCAGAAAATGCCTGAAAAGGGAGATGCTGGCCAACCCGAATTGGTTATCTTTATTGACGAAGCGCATTTAATTTTTAATGAAGCTAGTAAAGCGCTTTTGGAGCAAATAGAAACAATAGTAAAATTAATTCGTTCTAAAGGTGTTGGACTTTATTTTGTTACTCAAAACCCTATGGATGTACCTAGTGGAGTCTTGGCTCAATTAGGATTAAAAATTCAGCACGCGTTGAGAGCCTTTACAGCAAACGATCGTCAGGCAATTAAAAAAACAGCGGATAACTATCCTACTTCTCCTTATTATAAGACTGATGAATTATTAACGAGTTTAGGTATTGGAGAAGCTTTGGTAACTGCTCTTAATGAAAAAGGTATACCAACTCCTCTTGTGGCCACAATGATGCGTGCGCCAATGAGCCGAATGGATGTTTTGTCTGCTGAAGAAATTGACGAGATAAACGGTAAATCGAAATTAGTAAAGAAATACGCTGAAGAAATTGACCGCGAAAGTGCTTTTGAAATTTTAAACAAGAAGCTGGCACAAGCTTCTGAAGCTGCAGACAAAACAAGAAGAGCAAGCTCCTGCGAAATCATCAAAAGCAGAACCGAGCACTACAGAGGTCGTTACCAAATCTGTTTTGAAAGTGGTAACAAGCGCTACCTTTATAAGAGGTGTTTTTGGGGTTTTATCAAAATTCTTAAAGAAGTAAAAAATAAGCCCGACGGTTTTAAAATCTGTCGGGTTTTCTTTATGACAAAGGTTAATTTTACTTATTCAAATACGGTCTAGAAAAAACTTAAGCCTGTTCTAATAAAGCGAGAATTTTATTTTCTACTTCTGGACCGTTCCAAATATTTTCGATATTCTCCATTCGAAGGACTTCTTCCATAATTCCGTTTTGATAATCTCCGATTGCTAAAGCTTCGGCATACGGACGATCACTAAAAGTAACTCGACTGTAAAGCGGAATCCATTTGTCTGGATGCTTGTCTGAAAAGATTTTCTCAATTTTCTTTTGCAACAAGAATTTTTCATCTGCCGTTTTGGTACTCATTTCTAAGAAATTTCGATACGAAAGCTCTGCAATTGCATCTGCGTTTGGTTTTCTTGAGATCTGATATTCAGCAAATATTTTCTTCCAATCGTCTTGGTACTTTTCAATCATTTCGTTTAAAACGGTAATATCTTCAAAACCTGCATTCATTCCTTGTCCGTAAAATGGAACTATGGCATGGCAAGCGTCTCCAATCAAAGCAACTTTGTTTTCGTAAGTCCACGGAAAGCACTTCATCGTAACTAGAGTACTTGTTGGGTTTTTAAAGAAATCATTTGCCAATTCTGGAATAACTTCAATAGAATCTGGAAAATTTTTCTCGAAGAAATCTTCGACCATCTTGCGGTCTGTTAACGACTCAAAAGAGTTTTCTCCTTCAAAAGGCATAAATAAAGTACAGGTAAAACTTCCGTCAAGATTAGGAAGCGCAATTAACATGTACTCGCCTCTGGGCCAAATATGAAATGAATTTTTATCTAATTTATGTGTTCCGTCTGGATTTGCTGGAATATTCAATTCTTTATATCCCATATTCAAAAATTCTTGAGAATAATTGAACATGCTCTGGCGCTGCATTCTGTGGCGAATTCTAGAGAAAGCTCCATCGGCACCAAAAACCATATCAAACTTTCTTTCTTCCCACTCTCCTCTTTCGCTTTCTCCAATATGAAGTGTGGCATCGTTCAAAGTAACGTCCCAAACTTTTTGTTCAAAATGGAATTCAGCTCCGGCTTCTTCAGCAAGATCGATCATTTTTCTGTTTAATTTTCCTCTTGAAATAGAATAAATAGATTCGCCTTCCTGACCGTAATTCTGAAAGTTCAGTTTATCTACCAAATGTATGGCACGTTTATCCATCGGAATCGCAATTTCTCGAACCGCATCGCCAACACCTACTGCATCTAAAGCTTTCCAACCACGATTAGACATTGCTAAATTAATAGAACGTCCAGAAAAATTTATTTTTCGAATATCGGGACTACGATCATAAACATGAACAGAGTGACCCGCTTTTTTAAGATAAATTGCCAGAAGCGACCCTACAAGTCCAGAACCAACAACAGCAATTTTTAATGAAGTTTGCATCGAGGAAAATCTAATATTGGGTCGTAAAAATAACTAATAATAATACATGAGCCGTAAAATAAATGAACAAATTGTTCGCAAATAGTGATTTGAAAAGGCTATTTCAGTTTTCTTGATTTTAAAAATATAACAAATTGTTATTTTATTTAGTTTATTTAAAAAAATCAAACAACTAATTTCGTTTTCTATTTAATTCATTCAATAAAAACAAAATTCATGAACAGCGAAATTTTACAATCGGAGATTATTTTAGAAAATGAAAAAGCTCTTTTAATTCCTTTTGAAAGTGAAAGAAATATCGAACTCAAGAAAATCATTTTTGATGATGATATCTGGAAATATATGGGAATGTATGTTCGAAACGATCAAGATTTTGAAAACTATATTTCAAGTACATTAAAACAAAAAGCGGACGGAATTTGTTATCCTTTTTTAATTATTGATAAAGCTACAGGCAAAGTTGCAGGAAGCACACGATACGGTTACTTAAATCACGCGAGCCAAAAAATGCGAAATTGGTTGGACTTGGTACGGAAAAGAGTTTCAAGGAACGGGCTTAAATCAAGCGTGTAAATTTGAACTGCTTAATTTTGGTTTCGAACAAATTCAATTTAGAAGAATACAATTTAGCGCAGATCTAGAGAATAAAAGATCACAGAAAGCTATTGAAAAATTGGGAGCTGTTAAAGAAGGAATTTTCAGAAATAATTATGTTGACTCTGAAGGAAAAAGTAAAGATGACGTTTATTTTAGTATTATATTGGATGAGTGGGCGAAAACTAAAGAAGACAATTTCTCACACTTTATCTAAAAAAACAGGAGCCGACTTTTAAAGTCGGCTCCTGTTTTTGAATTAATTTATCTTTTAAAAATAGATTACTTTATTTCTTCAAAATCTCCTGGTTTCCAACTTCCATCAAAAGCGACTTTTTCTGGTCCATAAATACGTATGTAAACAAACCAACCTTTATTTGGAATTGTTTTTATCCATTGTCCTTCTTTGCCTGCAGGTGCTTTTGGTCCAAAATACAAATCAACTGTTTTGCCTCCTATTTTATCTTTAAGCTCAAACATAGAACGAAGTGCCGCTTTATTTTGGTCTGTAGCAATCTGGCTTCTTGTTTCGGCATCATAAACTGTAGCAGACCAAAAAAGTTTTGCAGGTACAGGTGTAGGGAGTGTAAGTTTATAGGTCTTGCTTCCATCAACATATTTTCCTGTATTGTCTTTCAATCCTAACCAATATAAAGATCCTGAACCTTCCTGACGTCTAAACATAGCTGGAGAAGCACCAATTGCTTGGTAGAACCATGTTTCTCTCGCATCTATATCAACATAATTCTCGGTATTAAAATCTCCATTTTCAGGACGAAGCCCAACCCATTCCCATTGTCGATCTTTCCAAACTATACGATCTGGACGGCGATCGGCAAACGATTGCACACGCATTTGAGCATTAGCAATTTTTGTCGCTTTTGAAAGTATGCTTTTCATACGTTCATCTGGCGTAAAAGGCTTTCCTTTTGCAATTCCAAGAACTGCCAATTCTCCATAATAATTGCGATATCCATCATAAGATGGTTCACGATCGATAATTTCTTTTAAAACTTCCCAATACTTAAAAGTTGTCTCATATTTTAATGGTGTAGTATTTTGCGGTTTGTCAGTCAATTGAAGCCATGTTGGTTCTTTCCAATCAGAAGTTTTATTAAACGGATAAACTTTTACTGTTGTTAAGCGTTCTAACGCTCCTTTTACATCTCCGCCAACAGGAAGCGAACGCACGCCAACAGTTAGATTATCAGATGAAGCATGCCAAACATAATATCCAGAAGAGGGTATTGTTCCTTTATAGCCAAATGGAAGAATTAAGTGTTTGCCTCCTTTTCCTGCATCTGGTCCAGGAATTCCCATATCGGCAACCCAACGCTGATTAATATCCATGGCAACAACAATAAGCGGACCTGTAGGAATATCGACAACCATAGGACCTTTGGATAAATCTAAAACTACTGGTGCATAAGGTGTATCTGAATTTAATGTATACCCTATTTGACCTGGTTTTGTATCTAATGTTCCAAAAACGGAATTGGCCTTTACTCCTATTTCAAGATTTCCTAGACCAATTGCTGCCCCAGAAACGGTTGGATAGAAAAATTTATAGGTCTGAATCGCACGATTAAGATCGGCATCATCGTATGCTTTTTGTATAGTTGCCTCTGTTGGATATCCACCAACAAACTCATAGCCATCTACATTTGAAGAATCTGCAGAAACGCTTTCATTATTTACTTTGATTTCTTTCTTGCAGGCCGTTGCAAGAAGAAATAATGAAAACAAACAAGGAATGATTTTTTTCATAATAATTAGATTTAAACTTGAATTAGGGATAAAATACCAATCAAATTTAAATCTAGTTCATACAAAATTAGCCACTTGCCATCTTCAAATAGGTTTCAAGTTATAAAATGAAACCTGTTTTTTATGGGTATTCATTTTTGCATCATTCTCTTTTTAACCTAAATTTGAAATCAAATTGACAAATCAATCTAAAAAAAATGCGACTATATTCAGAACATTATGTAACCGTAAAAGCGGAACGGTTTGTCAATAAAGTTTGGTGTCTCGATAATAGCGTCGGCGAAAGCCTAATCGAAAACAAACTTGCTCTGCCAAATGGCTGTTTTAATCTAGCTCTTATAACCGGAAATTCTATTGAAGTTCATACCAGTAAAGCCAAATATCAAATGAACGAAGGTGTTTACTTTTGTTCGCAAATGACTAATAAAGTTTTGGTCAATATACATCCTAAAACTAAAGTTACCATTATTCAGCTTCACACTTGGGCGCTTTCAATGTTTCCAAAATACGATTTAAGCAATTTTACAGACTCAATTATTAAAATTGATGCTACAGAACTTCCTTTTAAAATTCAGACCAATTCTAATATCGAAATTGTATTAAATATAATAAATACCTACTTTGAAACTTTGTCTGATTTAAATTCAGAAAAAAATACCATTGAAAAAATTTGCGAGATAATACGACTTCGTGAAGATGAAATTTCAGTTTCTGAAATCAGTACAGCATTAAAATCTTCACAACGATTGCTTCAGATTAAGTTTAAAACTGCAACTGGATTAACGATTAAAAAATACATTCAGATTTTGAAATTTAGAAAATCAGTGGATCAAATGGTAAATTCTGATTTAGAAAAACTAAAACTGACTGATATTGCGCTTTACAATAAATATTTTGATCAGTCGCATTTTATCAAAAAGTTTAAAGACGTAACTAAAACTACTCCAAAAACTTTCGATCCCGATTCTTATTTTCTTTCTCATAAAAGATAAGTTTTTCGCATTTGTACAATTTTACGAGTTTTGATTGCTTTACTTTTGCTGTATCATCAATCAATATCAATTACAAATGAAAATCAATCAATCTTTTTTTCAGTTAAAATATCTCTTAGTTGGAATTTTATTTATCCAAATTCAATTTGGATTTTCTCAAGAAGCTAAAAATTCTGCTTTATACAAAACCATTATGTCAAAAGACAGTCTTCTTTTCAATATTGGCTTTAATACCTGCGATATAAAACAATTTGAAAATCTTTACACAGAAGATTTTGAATTTTATCACGACAAAGACAGCATTTCCGACAAAGCACGATTTTTAAAAACATTTCAAAGCGGAATCTGTTCTCCAACAAGAAAATATAATTATCGAAGAGAATTAATAGACGGAAGTACTGAGATTTATCCTTTATACAAAAACGGCATTTTATACGGTGCGATTCAAATGGGAACGCATCGTTTTTATGAAAGCGCTGCTGGAAATGCAGAACAAGCAGGAAGTTTTGCCAAATTTACTCATCTATGGCTTTTAAAAAATAAAGAATGGAAATTAGCAAGATCACTTAGTTACAATCATCAAATGACAAGTTCTACTGCTGGCATATCAAATCTTTTTGACAATGATCTGGAAACCGAAAAATGGCTGAAAGAAAATAATGTTCCAGCTTTGGGAATTGGAATTATTGCAGACGGAAAACTAAAACAGGTAAAAGTTTTTGGCGAACTCAAAAAAGGCGTTTCAGCACCATATAATACAATTTGGAATGTGGCTTCGTTAACCAAACCTGTAACTGCCATAACTGTTTTAAAATTAGTAAGCGCCGGTAAATGGGATTTGGATGAACCGCTTTATAAATATTGGATCGATCCTGATATTGCGAAAGATCCTAATTTAAAATTACTAACCACGAGAATTGTTTTGAGCCATCAAACGGGTTTTCCTAACTGGAGGTCTTTTAATGAGTCTAAAAAATTAGATTTCAAATTTAAACCCGGAACTCAATACCAGTATTCTGGAGAAGGATTTGAATATCTGCGAAAAGCGGTAGAGAAAAAATTCCACAAAACATTAGATCAATTGGCTTCAGAATTAGTCTTTGAACCTTTAAATATGACCGATTCTCAATTAATTTGGAATGATAAAATAGATCTTTCGAGATATGCAGTCAATTTTGACAAAAACGGCAATGCTTATGAACCGACAAAAAATAAATCTGCAAACGCAGCAGACGATTTATTGACCACGATTGAAGATTATGGTAGATTTTTATCGAGCGTAATGAACGGTGAAGGGTTAAGTGAAAAAGTTTTTAAGGACATGATTTCGCATCAAGTTCAGACCAAAAAAACAAATACTTTGGTTTAGGCTTTGAAATTTATGATTTAGGAAATGAAAACTACGCTCTTTCGCATGGTGGCGCAGATCAAGGTGTTCAGACTATTGTTATTTTACTGCCAAAGACGAAACAAGGTTTAATCATTTTTACCAATGTTGATGATGGTTACAAAGTTTACGAAAATATTGTTGTTCATTATCTTGGAGAAAATGGCAGAAAAATAGTCGATATCGAAACAAAATAATTTTCCACTTCAATCAGATATTAACTTTAATCTGAAAACATGCTAAATTTATTTATCCTTCTGCTAATGTTTATAAGTAAAGTTTTGACATCTTAATATTGCTTGAAAATATTTGTTAGTTATGAGCATAGGCCTACTTTTATAGTACTTGGTCTGTGCTCTACTTTTTTTATTCTGAAAAAAAATAAAAAATTTAGCTAAATCCTGAAACCAAATCGCAAATCATTCGTCTAACATTTTAGAGCCTAAATTTATTTCATGAAAAAAATCGTAATTTCGAGATAACTTTCTGAATATCTTTTAGTTGATAAGTTTCAATCATCAATCAAAAAACGAATCATTCATTAATCTTAAACCATAATCAATCCATTATGAAAAAATCAATCAAACTTGTTGCACTTTTTGTCGCTTTTCAGTTTTCATCCTTTAGCACCTTTGCTCAAGATAAAGCACAGCAAATTGAACAGCTTTTAAACAAATACAACGAATACGGACAATTTAACGGTTCGGCTTTGGTAGCTGAAAACGGAAAAATAATTTTCAAAAAAGGTTTTGGTTCTGCAAATATGGAATGGAATATTCCGAATCAACCAGACACAAAATTCAGATTAGGTTCTATCAGCAAACAATTTACGGCACTTTTAATTGTAAAATTGGCCGAGGAAGGAAAAATAAAATTGGATGTTCCTATTACAACTTATCTTCCAGATTATCCAAAAGAAAATGGCAGTAAAATCACGATCCATAATTTGCTGACTCATACTTCTGGAATTCCAAATTATACTAATGCACCAAACTTTTTTAAAGACAAAGCAAAAAATCCTTATACTCCAGAAGCTTTCGTAAAGACATTCTGGGATTTACCTCTTGAGTTTACACCTGGCGAAAAATTCAATTACAGCAATTCGGGTTATTTCTTGTTAGGTTATATTATCGAAAAAATCACAGGTAAGACATATGAGCAGAACTTACAGGAAACTATTTTCACACCTTTAAAAATGGTTAATTCTGGTTACGATCACAGCGATTTAATTATAAAAAACAGAGCTGCTGGATATGAGAAGGAAGGAAATAAAATTGTGAATGCTCGCTTATATCGACATGAGTATTCCGTACGCTGCTGGATCTTTGTATTCTACTGTAGAAGATTTGTATTTGTGGGATCAAGCACTTTATACCAATAAATTACTTTCTGCAAAAAGTATGGAATTGTTATACAAACCATACATAAAAGCTTGGAATGGTTTTTACGGATATGGATGGTCAACTTATGAAATTCTGAACGGAAATGATAAATTAACCGTTATTGAACACGGAGGTGGCATCAACGGATTTAACACGATCATCTCGCGCATTCCGGCAAATAAAATTCTTATTGTTTTATTGAATAATACTGGTGGAACTCTTTTAGGCGAAATGAATACGGCAATTCGTTCTATTTTGTACAATCAGCCTTTTAATCAGCCGAAAAAATCATTGGCTCTTGATTTATTAGATGTTTACACAGAAAAAGGTGCACTTGCAGGAACTGATGCTTTTAAAAAGCTAAAAAATGATCCTACTTATGCAATTAAAGAAGGTGATATGAACCGAGTTGGATATCAATTATTGCAAACTGGAAAAAAGAAAGAAGCTATTGAGGTTTTCAAAATCAACGTAGAAGCTTTTCCTAAATCTGGAAATGTTTACGATAGTTTAGGCGAAGCTTATTTAGCCGACGGAGACAAAAAAATGGCAATTGCTAATTATAAGAAATCTGTTGAATTGGACCCAACCAACGAAAGCGGTAAAAAAGTTTTAGAAGAACTTTCTAAAAATAAACTGAGAACACTTTTATCTAAAAAAATACTCAAACGACTCCGATAAAGTAGAATCAAAATCTACTTTATCGGAGTTTTTTGTTACAACTTGGAACACTCAAATTTGGCAATTTATTTTTTAAAATACTATTTTAGCCCTACCCAAAACAACTGAATAACCTATGAAAAATCTAAAAAACTGCAGTTTTCTTTCTGTATTGCTATGCCTTTTTATTTCTTCTAAATCTTTCTCGCAAAACAATCAGCCATTGATGCCAACCCAGCAAAATAAAATTATAATTGATAGAATTATCGAAGTCAGCTCATTATAAAAATTATGTAATTGATTTTTGTTTAGTGAAAATAAATGAAGCTTCTGCAAAAGAAGGCTGGAACGATCAAAAAGCAATGGAAATTACTGAAAGCATAAACTATAAAAATTTCAGAGATGCGATTTATAATGTTTTCGCTAGACACAATGAAGTCGAATTGGAAACTATTTTAAAAGCTTACGAAAAAGACACGGCTTATCAATCTCAAAATTTCATGACGGCAAGTAAAGTTCTTTTTAATAATCTGAACATTTTTGCCAATGATATTGTTAAGGGAAAATATCTTTTGAAGTAAGGTTTAGAGAGACAAAGAGACAAAGGTTCAAAGTTTTTTATTTGCAAACAGATCTTTGTCAAAGTTTCAAACTTTGACAAAGATTATCGAACCTATGATTTGAAATCTGAAACTTGAAATAAAACTTAATTCTTCGGTTTTAAAACCAATTTAGTAGAAGTTTTTATAATCTCTTCTTTGTTCAATTTCATTTTTCTGAACTTTCCTGCGTTGTACATTTCGGCTTGATCGCTATAATGTTTACTGAAAGGATTTCCAGATTGTCCTGTCGGCAAAATACTCCAACTGTTTTCTACATCGGCAAAATCAACAATTCTTCTTGTTGAAGGTCCGCCTTTGGTGTAATATTTCCCTTCGTCATTAAATCCGAAAAATAAATTATTAATCACTTCATTTGAACCAGGAGAATTAAAAGGCCCAACATTAAATAATCCGCGAAGTGCTTTGACTTTTCCTAATGGATGTTCATGTTCTACTGTATGCACTTTTCCCCAATTCCATTCTGAAATATTTTGTCCTAACTGATTTTGTAAAGAAATAACAGCATCATGAAATGATTTCGAAACAATCTCGGTTCTAGTTTCTTTTACATTTTTCGTTTTGATATTATCCCACCAAACCGAATGTTCATTTTTTATCTGATTGGCAATTACTTGTTTTCCAAGAGAAATTCCCAAAAACAAATTGAAATTGTCTTTTCCCATTTCGTCTTCAAACGTATTTTTCAAATACAAATAAATCCATTTGTTGTAAATCGTCGGCGCAACATCTTCTAAATTGGTTGTTCCTTTCCAAGATCTTAAAACATTTATAACTTCTTTTTCTTTATTAGAAAGTGCTTTATTATCTAAACTTGCAATTAAGTTTTTAGTCGTTTCAACAGCAACATCAGACGTATTATCATAAATCATTTTACTGATGGCTTCCTTATCCCAATCTGACTTGGCATCTAAAATTCCTGAAATTCTTTTAGCTCGATCTTCTGGCAAATAATATCCTGGATACAAATAACCATTGTCAATAGCTTCTGGCTGATTATTGGCTGAATAAACATATCCCCATGCTGGATTTTCTGCTGATGGATTTTTTTCGAAATCTAAAAACTTCGTAATATCGTCTTTTCCGCTTGAACCGTCTAGAATCAAATGCGTATTAACGCCTTCATTGTGTCTATATAATTTTCCACTTGCCCACCAAGCTACATTACCTTTTGCATCACCATACATTACGTTTAATCCTGGCGCTGCAATTAAAGACACCGCCTTTTTAAAGTCGGTTGTATTTTTGGCATGCGAAAGTCCATAAGCAGCGTCTAGAATCAAGATTGGTTCTCTAGTATAAGTCCACGACATTGCAATTGGATTTTTCTTATCTAAACGATCTATAAAATCATTCATAATTGGTCCGTGGCGAGTAATTTTAACCGTCAAGACAACATCCGAAGAATCTTTTACTTTTATCGTTTTTTTTCTGATTTCATATTTATCGAAACCAGTTGGCGTTTGATATTGCGAAACATCGCTTGGTTTATTTTTTTCTTGATAAAAATCGATGTCATCATTTTCAAACATGGTCAAACCATAAGCATAATCCCTATTATGTGCCAAAAGCGGAAACGGAGTTCCAGCCAAATAACAGCCGTACAATTCATGCTTTGGGGTAACTAAATGAGCTTCGTACCAAGTTGCAGGTTGCGAAAATCCAATATGCGGATCATTAGCAAAAATAACTTTTCCCGTTTTTGATTTATGTGGCCCAACAACCCAGCTATTACTTCCAACAAATGGAGGAATTGGAGATTGATCCAACATGGCAGTTATAGACTTTGAAATCTCAGTATACTCTTCCGTTTTCTCTTTTGAGATTCTAATTCTTGTATTATTAAATTCTCCTTCAATTCCTAAATCTTTCAAATAAGCGGCTCCATATTTATTTTTTATATCGGTCAATAGCGGATCTGTTTTCTGTGCCATGGCAAAACTGAAAGACATATATCCAAAAATATTATAAACATCTTTTATAGTAAATTTTTGCTTTTTTACACCCACCAAAGTAAACTCGATTGGCGTTACTCCTTCTTCTAGATATTGATTGATTCCATCTAAATACGCTTGAGTCAATTTATAACTTTCGCTGTTTTTATCCAATTTTGCAATGGCTTTTGCCGAAGCTTCTTCGATTCCGATTCCCGCAAAAAACTTATCGTTTTTAAGCGCGACACCTCCAAAAAGTTCGGATAAACGTCCTGGAGCAATTCGGCGTAACAATTCCATTTGCCATAATCTTTCCTGTGCATGTACATAACCTAAGGCGGTCATAGCATCTTTTTCAGAATCTGCATAAATATGAGGCACTCCAAAATCGTCAAAATAGACTGTGGTTTCTTTCTCGAGATTATTCAATTGTACAGAACCTTCATATTTCGGTTTTAAATGAAAAATATAAGCGCACAAACCAATCGCAAGAATCACCACAAGAACCAATACGGTCAACAAGATTTTTTTAATTATTCTCATATTCTAAAAAAGGATAAAAATTCAAAATGATATAACTTTTCTGTAAAATTTTATAAGAAACAAAGCTCTTTTAAAGTCTAAATTTATGTATTTAAAATTAATACTATAAATGTCAATCTATAAAAAAATAGCGATTGTTGTAATTTCTCTGTTTGCAATTGTAATTCTTGCGAATGTTGGCTTGAATTATTGGATCAAAAAACAACTTCCGATTATTATTCACGAAAAAAACAAAACGGCTTATAATATCAATTACGAAAAAATTGAAGTCTCTCTTTTTTCTAGAAATATTAACGCACAGACTTTATTGGTTAGTCCGAAAAATGAACCGAAAGACAGCAAAAATGGACTTTTTTCTAAAATTGAATCTATCACTATAAAACATTTCAATATTTGGGATTTGGCTTTTCGCGATATCATTCAGGCAGAAAGTATAATTATCAATAAACCGCGAATCATTTTATACAAAAAAGGCGAAAAATTAATCAATAACAGCAAAAGCATTGAAAAAGAAATTATTGATCCGTTTCGAAAAATTATTGCAGTTTCTAATATTTACCTCAACGAAGGATCGGTTGATGTTGTTTCTTTAGATACAGATAAACCGATTTTTAGTATAAAAAAATACTTTTAAAACTGGAAGGCATTTTAATTACGGATGCTACTTTAAAAGAAAAAATTCCGATTCAATATAAAAAATATGCACTCGTTTGCGACAGTTTGTTTTACAGACCAAATGGTTTTTATTACATCAATATTGGAAAAATAAGCACCGAAAAGAATTTCTTAAAGATTAATAATTTCTCTAATCTTCCTCAATTTGAACGTAGAGAATTTCTAAAACGTCTTGAAAAAGAAAAAGATATTTACAATTTAAAATTCGATTCGGCTCAAGTCGCAAAAATGGACTGGGGTTTCAAAAATAACCAGTTTTATTTCAAAGCGAATTCACTGGTCATTCACCATTTTGATGCTAATATTTACCGCGGAAAAATGTTGAAAGACGATCCAAGCAAAAAATACCTTTACAATCATTTATTGCGAAATCTGAAATTTCCGCTTCAAGTTGACACTTTACAAGTTTTGAAATCGAAATTGGTTTACGAAGAAGAACTTGATTTTGCTAAAGGTCCGGGAGTTTTAACTTTCGATAAATTTAATCTGCAAGCAACTAATTTGAGAAGTGGTTTTGGTTTGAAGAAAACAGATGATGTGAAAATCAAAGTCAAATGTATTTTCATGAAAAATTCTCCTCTTGATGTCGATTGGAGTTTTAATGTTTTAGACAAAAGTGACGGATTTCATATTCAAGGTGTGATTTCAAATTTTGATGTTGGAGCTATGACAAGATTCACTAAACCCTATATCAACAGTACTTTTACCGAACTTTCAATAAATACCGTTTTAATTTTTATGGAAACGACAACGGATCGAAAGGAAATGCCTCTTTAGATTATGAAGATCTGAAAGTCAAATTATACAAAAAGAAAAATCCTGAAAAAGAGGCAAAACTTAAAACGGCTGTTGCCAATTTACTGGTAAAAAACGATTCGAAAGACGCGACCAAAACTGCAGAAATCGAAGTAGAAAGACTTCAAGACAGATCGTTCTACAACCTTTTGTGGAGAAGTATTGCAGAATCTTTGAAGAAGATTTTGATTTAGAATATTATTCTTTATCCACGAATTGCACAAATTGACACTAATTTTTTATCCGTATTGTGAAAAAAAGAAAAAATCGAGAAAATTTGTGCAATTCGCGACAATCTTTTTGCAGTATCCGCAATCCCTTTCAAACCTGACATTTATCAGGTTTTAGGAGGAAATATTTTTTTTCATTTGCTTCTATTTTAATCCGAATACAAATGACAAAAAAAAATCTGCATACTTTTCATATTCCGGTAATGGGATTGGCTTATACGATAGACAGTCCGATTAGAGTCGCGCAGTATGGAATTTCATCGGTTGTGGCTCTCGCAGACGATGATTTAATTGAAAAGATGCGTAATTTTTACAGCACAAAATTCAACATTCCTTACGAAGAAATCACTCAAAAATTTCATGATTACCGTGCTGAGAGAATTACCTCTTATTTAAATTTAGTCGATAAAATTGTAAAAGAGAAATTCGAAAACTTCAAAACAGAATTGGCAGAAAGCAAAACGGCTTTAGAAAATTTCGTATCGATGCTCGCCAAATACTTCTGATATTAAAAAAGGATTTCAGAATTTATTAGATGATGGAATTGCTTTTAAAGAAAACATTCAAAATTACATTGAAACACATCTTTTTCCTGGTGAAATCGATGTGAATATCATGACAAAATTGGACAAGGATAATTTCATCAAAAACGAACAGCTTCCAATTGAATTTAATGATGCTCATGCCGCTTTAAGAGGTTTTGCAAATAGTAATTTGGAATCTTCTGTTGTACTTTCTGCAGGAATGAATCCGAGATTGTTTGGTTATTTTGAAAACTTCAAAGATTTTTTTCCAAATGAAAATAATGAGCTAAAGAAGAAAATCATCTTAAAAGTAAGCGATTTTAGATCGGCTATGATTCAGGGAAATTTCTTAGCAAAAAAAGGACTTTGGGTTTCTGAATATCGAATTGAATCGGGATTAAATTGTGGCGGACATGCCTTTGCAACTGACGGGCTTTTATTAGGCACCATTTTAGAGGAATTCAAGCAGAAAAAAGATCAATTGATACAATCTGCCCACGAATTAATGATTAAAGCTTTACAGGCCAAAAATCAGCATTTCCCTGAAAATCCTTTAGAATTAAAAATTACCGTTCAAGGCGGTGTTGGAACTGCTGCAGAACATGAGTTTTTATTGGACGAATATAAAGTTGATTCTGTAGGTTGGGGTTCGCCATTTTTATTAGTTCCCGAAGCAACATCAGTAGATCAAGAAACTCGTAATTTATTGATGAAAGCCAAAGAAGATGATTTTTACTTAAGTAATATTTCACCTTTGGGAGTTCCATTCAACACTTTGAAAGGAACTACAAACGAATTCTTAAAACAAAAACGAATTCATGAGAATAAAGCTGGAAGTTCTTGTCCGAAGAAATTTTTAGCATTGAGCAAAGAATACGACCCACATGGAATTTGCACGGCATCAAAAAAATATCAGGATATTAAACTGGAAGAATTAGAAGCAAAAAAGGATTCAATATCTAATGATGAATTTGAGAAGAGCAAAATCAAAATCACCGAAAAATCATGTTTATGTGTTGGTCTCGCCAATGCTTCTTATCTAGAAAATGATATAAAAATAAAAGGTCAAGCGCAAGGCGTTGTAATTTGTCCAGGCCCAAACTTAGCTTATTTTGATCAAGAAGTTTCTTTAAAAGATATGATTCATCATATTTATCAAGGAAAATCGATCATTAGAACCGAGCGCCCAAACTTGTTTATAAAAGAGCTTAAAATGTATGTCACTTATTTTAGAAACGAAATTCAATCTGTTTCTGGAGAACTTACAACAGCTCAACTTAAAAAATGGAATTCTTTTAAATCTAATCTGTTAGATGGAATTGAATATTATAAAAATTTATTTGAATCGACAACAGTCTTTAAAGGTCATATAGAGCAACTCGATTTTTGTAAATCAGAATTAGTTGGTATTAAAATTCCCGTTTCAGAGTTGGTTTAAAATTGAAAACCCCAAATTATTTCTAATTTGGGGTTTGTTTTTATTTCTAAAATACAATTATTCTTTCTTCTTGTTTTTGCTATCAATAACAGCTCCAGTTCCAGTTCCGACTGCAGCTCCAGCTAAACCACCAATAATGGCGCCTTCGCCTTTTTTCTTACTGACAATTGCTCCAGTTGTTGCACCAACTCCTGCACCAATTACAGCACCTTTAGCCGTTGCACTCCAGCCTTTCTTTTTAGGTGTCGCCGCCGGCGCTGCTTGCACTATTTGCTTGTTGATGTACTACTATAACTTTTTCTTTTTGAGCTTCGATTTTCTCCTCATTTAATTTCGCCATTTCAGTCTTCATCGAATCGATAACACGCTGTTTGTTAATTTCAACTTTCATTGAATCAATGCTGGCTTGCTTGGCTTTATTTACATCTTCTTTGCTCTGATTTTGGCAAGAAGTTAAAAATATCACGGTTAATAAAATATATAAGCCTTTCATGATCATAAGTTTTAAAAAATTATACATTACAAAGTTCTTAATATCTGCTATAATGATTATTACAGAATTTTTTGGAAAGTTTATAAGATTTGAAGTTTTTGAGGTTTCTCACTGCGTTTTAGTTTTCAAGCTGAATGAAATTAATCTCACAAAGGCGCGAAGACGCAAAGTTTTATATCTTTTAAATTTAATAGCGTCCAGCTTTAGCTGGATGAAAAAGTAATCAAAAGAAAAAGACTTTAGTCAAACTGCACTAGTTTGGCTAAAGCCCCTTTAACTTCATCTTTAATACCCCCAGCTAAAGCTGAAGGCTATTGAGAAAAAAATCTTTTTTAATCCTTTTAATCTGTGGCTTCAAAAAACTTTGCGCCTTCGCCCCCGATAGCTATCGGGATTGCCAAATTATTTTTTATTTCCCTAAAATCCCTTTTTTTAGAATTTGCCCAAAATCATACATGTCTTCATAAGAACAATACAAAGGAACAGGCGCCAGACGAATTACGTTTGGTTCACGCCAATCTGTAATAACTCCGTTTTTCATTAAATAATCAAATAAAGCTCTTCCTTCTCCGTGCAAAAATACCGATAATTGAGAAGCTCTTTCTTCTGGATTTGAAGGCGTGATAATTTCAAAAGTACTTTCTACTTCTTTATCAATTTCATGAAGAATAAACTCTAGATAAGAAGTAATATGATCACGTTTTTTGATTAATGCATCCATTCCAACCTCAGCAAACATTTCTACTGAAGCTAAATATGGCGCTAAAGACAGAACTGGAAGATTACTAATCTGCCATCCATCTGCTCCGTGAACTGGATCAAAAGTTGGTTCCATTTTAAAACGGCGTTCTTTATTGTGTCCCCACCAACCTGCAAATCTTGGCAAATCTGAGTTATGATGTTTTTCATGAACAAAACAACCCGAAGCATTTCCTGGACCCGAATTCATATATTTATAACTGCACCAAGCGACAAAATCTACATTCCAATCGTGAAGTTCTAATTTGATATTTCCAGCAGCGTGAGCCAAATCCCAACCTACTTTTGCTCCAACTTTTTGTCCTGCAGCAGTTATGGTTTTAATATCAAAAACTTGCCCTGTATAATAGTTCACTCCACCAATTAAAACCAAAGCCAATTCATCCCCAACTTCTTCAATTTTGGCTAAAACATCTTCCAGACGAATATTATGTTCTCCTTCTCTACGTTTAATTTCTACAATTGCATCTTCTGGTTTGTATCCGTGAAAATTCACCTGACTTTGAAACATATATTGATCTGATGGAAAAGCTTTTTCTTCACAGATAATTTTATAACGTTTCCCTTTTGGCTGATAAAAAGAAACCATTAATAAATGAAGATTTACAGTCAAAGTATTCATCACCGTAACTTCTGATGGAAGTGCACCCACAATTTTACTCAATGGTTCAGCAAATCTTTCTTGATAATCCCACCAAGGTTTTTCAGCATAAAAATGACCTTCGACAGCTAGCTCTGCCCAATCGTTCATTACTTCATCTATATAAGCTTTGGTACGTTTTGGTTGTAATCCTAAAGAGTTTCCAGTAAAATAGATTACTCGTTTATCATTTACTTTAGGAAAAATAAATTGTTCTTGATAATCGTTTAATGCGTCTTTCGAATCTAGCTCTCGTGCAAATTCGCGTGTATTTTGAAAAGTCATTGTCTTTTTTGTTTTGTCTGCTAAAATAACAAAAATTGTTTGTTTTGTTTCAGATTGATATGCTTTGTGTGTTTTTTAACGCAAAGAGCGCAAAGTCTTTTTTTATCAAGGCTAACGTTTATAAACGCTAAGTTCGCAAAGCTTTGCGTTCTTTTGTTTCTGGTAAACACATACTGAGCAAAAAAACTTTACGCTCTTTGCGTTTAAAATTTCTCAACGAATGCCAAACTTGAAACCTGAAACTTGAAACAAATAAAAAACCCGACAGGTTATAAAAACTAGTCGGGTCTTATTATACTATAAGTTCTAATTAAAGAATTAACATCGCGTCTCCGTAAGAATAGAATTTGTATCCTTCTTTGATTGCTTCGTCGTATGCTTTTTTCATTAAATCATGTCCACAGAAAGCAGAAATCATCATCAATAATGTTGATTTTGGTGTGTGGAAGTTTGTAATCATACAGTTTGCAATACTGAAATCGTGAGGAGGGAAAATAAATTTATTCGTCCACCCTTCGTATGGATTCAAAGTATTTGCAGAAGAAACAGAACTTTCAATTGCGCGCATAGAAGTTGTTCCTACAGCACAAATACGTTTTTTCTTTGCTTTTCCTTCGTTTACAATATCACAAGCTTCTTGAGTAATAATCAATTCCTCAGAATCCATTTTGTGTTTAGATAAATCTTCAACCTCAACTGGGTTAAAAGTTCCTAAACCTACGTGTAAAGTTACTTCAGCAAAGTTCACTCCTTTGATTTCTAATTTTTTCAAAAGGTGCTTAGAAAAGTGTAAACCAGCAGTTGGCGCCGCTACAGCTCCTTCTTCTTTTGCATAGATTGTTTGGTATCTTTCTGCATCTTCTGGAGTAACGTCTCTATTGATGTATTTAGGAATTGGAGTTTCTCCAAGTTCTGTCAATTTGTTTCTGAATTCTTCATAAGAACCATCGTATAAGAAACGTAATGTTCTACCACGAGAAGTTGTATTGTCGATTACCTCAGCAACTAATGAATCATCATCACCAAAATAAAGTTTGTTACCAATACGGATTTTTCTAGCTGGATCTACTAAAACGTCCCAAAGGCGTTGCTCTGAATTTAATTCTCTTAATAAGAAAACTTCAATTCTAGCTCCAGTTTTTTCTTTGTTTCCGTACAAACGTGCAGGAAAAACTTTTGTATTATTTAGAATTAAAACGTCTCCGTCATCAAAATAGTTGATAACGTCTTTAAACATTTTATGTTCGATAGTGTTTTTTTTACGGTCAATTACCATTAAACGAGATTCATCTCTATTTTCTGCTGGGAATTCAGCCAAAAGTTCTTTCGGTAAATTGAAATTGAAGTGTGATAATTTCATATTTGAATTGTTGATTTTAGAGTGTCGTTTTTAGATTTGTTTATCTAAAATTTTAAATCGGTTGCAAATATACGATTGTGAGATAGGCGTTGTCAAGTGTTTTGACGTTTATTTTCAAAAGTCCTTGATTTTGTGAGGTTTCGAGATGCGTTAAAAGTGCTTTTTTTCTATAAAAAAGATTTTCAACATATTATTGTCATTTCGACGAAGGAGAAATCTTAGTAAGTAACTCCATTCCAATAAGCTAATCTTTGTAGAGCTTCTTGTGGAGATTTCTCCTTCGCCGAAATGACAAACTTTATGAGTACAATCAAATTCACAAATAAAAAAGCCTCTGGTTAAAACCAGAGGCTATGTTTTATCGAACTTTAATTTAAATGAACTTATATGGTTCAAAAATTACAATTCTGAGATTTGAAAATTCAAGGCTTTTAAATCATTCCAAAAATCTGGGTATGATTTAGAAACTACTTCGGCATCATCAATAATAATTGGAACTTTTATTGCTAAAGGTGCAAAAGCCATTGCCATACGGTGATCGTTGTAAGTTGCAATATGAACATCGTGATTTATTTTTTCAGAACGTTCTAAAGTCAAACTATCATTAGTCACAGAAATATTAGCTCCTAATTTTGTAAGCTCAACTTTTAAAGCTTCTAGTCGGTCTGTTTCTTTAATTTTTAAAGTATGAAGACCTGTCAAATGGCATCCAATTCCTAAACCTAAACAAGTTACTACGATTGTTTGAGCGATATCTGGTGTATTGTTCAATTCAAAATTTATGTCTTCGTAATTGAATCCAGAAACTTTCTCCAAAGTCATTTTGTTGTTTTGGAAAGTAGTTTTCACTCCCATTTTTTCATAAAGAGAAACTAATTCAGAATCTCCTTGAAGACTGTTTTCTTTATAACTGCTTAAAGTTATTTTTGCAAGCATCTGCCAAAGCCACAAGACTAAAGAAATAAGAAGCCGAACTCCAGTCAGATTCTACAACCATTTCTTTTGATTCAACAGTTTCTTTTGGATAAACTTTGATTACGTTTCCTTCAAAACTTGTTTTAATATCTAAATCATTAAGCAATGCCAAAGTCATTTTGATATACGGAATCGAAGTAATTTCTCCTTCTAGAGTCAATTCTAAACCATTATCTAATTTTGAAGCCACTAATAAAAGAGCCGAAATATATTGGTCGCTCACATTTGTCGCCAAGTTTACTTTTGAAGCCGTAACTTTTTTTCCTTTAATTCGAATTGGCGGATATCCTTCTTCTTTTTCATAAGAAATCTCAACACCCAATTGTCTTAAAGTATCAACCAAAATTTTAATTGGACGCTCCTGCATTCTGCTAGAACCTGTCAAGACTACTTCTCTTCCTTCGTTAACCGAAAAATAAGCAGTTAAGAAACGCATTGCAGTTCCAGCGTGATGAATATCTACAATTTCGTCATTTCCTGCTAAAGCTTTTTGCATCACTTCGCTGTCATCAGAGTTTGAAGTATTGGCTAAAGTGATATTTGGAAATAATGCTTTTAATAACAATAAACGGTTCGTTTCACTTTTTGAACCTGTAATATTTAGTTGCGAATCATCAATAGTAAATATTGAATTCGTGCTTAGTTTTAAATTCATTTTTTTTATTGTAAGTTGTGACTTATGAATTATGAATAATTAGAAACATAATTCAGCCCCGCAATTTACCACTCCACATTCATAATTCAAAATTCAAAACTCATAATTCAAAACTTATGAGCGATATTTCACAATTATTTCAATTTATCATTGTTTTTATGACGATCTTTATCTCTAACCGATTTTAGATCCATTTTTTTGTCAAAAGCAGCCTGTAAATCAATTCCTGTCTGATTTGCCAAACATAGCACAACAAAAACAACATCTGCAAGTTCTTCTCCTAAATCTTTGTTTTTATCGCTTTCTTTTTCAGATTGTTCTCCATAACGACGAGCAATAATTCTGGCAACTTCACCAACTTCTTCGGTTAGCTGCGCCATATTAGTCAATTCGTTAAAGTAACGAACTCCGTGTTCTTTTATCCAAGTATCAACATCTAACTGTGCATTTTTCAAATCCATCTTTTATATCTTTTTAAGAATTATTTTTTCATTTTGGCTTACGATCATCTTCTGAAAAAACTCTTTTATCATTCTGTAATCCTCAGTCGCAAAAATACTACTGTTGATTTCTTTTTGGCTCACAATTTGAATTTTGTTTTCTGTAGCCGAAAAATTTAAGATAAAGGACATCTTCTTGTCCTCTGATGCTATTCTGACTGGTTTTGGAAGTGATTCTACAGTATATCCTTGCGGTATTTCAATATTAAAATTGAACTTTTCTAAGTTTTTATATCCAAAATAGACAGGCATTTGTCTTTTTTCCTGATTGAACGGATTTTTACTTTGAGTAAAAAACAATAGAGGATTTACGAAAATCTTCCCTTCAATAATATCTGAACGGCTGCTTGAATCAAAAGAAAAAGTCTCTATAACCGATTGATCTAAATTTGACTTCTGATTCTCTATTTTATAATTTGAGACAGACAAACCTCCCAATCTATTTTCAAATTTTTCAAGATAAGCGTCTTCTGATTTTGCATTGTTTTCTACTCTAAAACTGTAAGCATCGTAATCTGTGTGTTGAATCCTGCCTTGGCCATTCATTTTACCATCGGGATGTATTTTAACTATAAGACTATAAATTTCTTTAGATAGTATTATTGGATCTAATTCGATTTCCTCAGAAGCTCCATCTTTTTTGATCAGCCTTCCTTTCCAATTTAATACATTTAATGGTAAAATATTGGGAGCTGTGAGTTTATGAGATGCATCTAGAAGAATTCTTTTACCATCAATTTCGGCTGCTGCTATAACATAATTAAATCCTGTTCTTGTTGGATAAACCGGAAGTCCGTTTTGAATTGTGCTTACCAAAACAGGATTGGCTTCTATACCAGCCGCACGAAGCATATTTATCAAAATAAAATTAATTTCAGCAACATTTCCTGTCTGATCTTTATACGCTTTTTCGACTCCTTTTTCTGTGTAGCAACTATTAATCTCATTCCAATTCATTCGGTTTTTGACATAAGTAAAAATCAGATTTAATCTTTCATTTTTATCCTCTACATTTGGCAGCAATTTATTTAAGTCATCTGTAAATAAAGAGGCTTGATTAAGCTGTTTACCAAAACTATCATCTTTAAAAATAGTTTTTGCTACCCCTTCCCATGTTAAACTGTAATCTTTTATAGGCTGATCTGGAAGTCGAACTCTCTCTAGTTCTTGCTGAATGCTTCCGCGATAATTTTCGAGATTATTAATGTATGGTTCCTCTTTTAAAGCAGGAACATCTTTTCCTGTATAAAAGGTTTCAATTTGTTTATAGCTAAATGAGCTTGTCTGACTATAAGCGTTATCAAAACTCTGACTGCCATTTGTGAATTTAGATTCTGTTTCGAGTGGAATTCCTCCAATTAAAATTGGTTTATAAATATAAAATTCTGGAATTTGAGTTTTATAATAAAAATAGTCTACCGGAATATTAAACTGAATATCAAAATCTGGAAATTTCCCAAGATTCTCAGATCTTAAAACATACTTGTATTCAATAACAGAACCTACTTTTACATTTGGCAATGTAATAGTCTTTTCTTTCCAGTATTGATTAATTTTATTTTTGAATGTTCCTTGATTGTCTAATTTAGTTTTTACAATGTTTCCGTTTTCCAAATTATACGTAACCGCTTCAGAAAATTCTAAACGGTCCTCATTTAATTTTTCATAACCAATATAAAAACGCACTTTCTGGTCGGCCCAGCTTAAACCTTCTTTTTTATAAATTTTGATTTTTACCTCACAGACATGATTGGCATAAAACCCAACATCTTTGTTATAACCAAAATAAGTCCTTCCTTTTTTAAACAAGATAGCAGCGGGTGCGCTGCTATCTTTAGGATGAACTTTCTCTTTTAATTCTGCAATTGTTACTTTGCCTAATTCATAATTTTGAGCTTGAATTGTCATTGTACTCCAAAAAAAGGGAATACAAACTAGGAGAAATCGCAACATAATTAAATACGTTTTAAAACTATTTTTTCAGTCTGTTTTGTGATCATTTCTTTGTAGTAATCTTTCAGAATTCCGTATTGTTCTCTAGATATTATAGAGGAGTTAATTTGATGTGACACTAATAATTGCAGTACATTATCGTTGACTGCAATATTGTATCTAAAAACTCCAAGATCTTCCTCCATAACCAATACGCCTGCAAGAGGAACTGTTTCTAGGGTATATCCTTCTGGGATTCGAATACTAATATTGTACTTTTCTAAAAAAGGAAATCCAAAATCTACGGGATATTCTCTTGTTTCTTGCTTAAACGGATTTTTTGTACTAGCAAAAAAAGCATTGGCTTAACGTATATTTTATCTCCAATTACCTCGCACAAATTGGTGCTTGTAAACGAAAAGCTTTCTACAGCAGGCAGCAAAACATCTTTTTCATTTGTACGGCTGTAATCGCTTATTTCAATTTTATCATATTTATTTTCAAGATTGTCTAGATAAGCGTCTTCTTTAAGATTTTCAAAACTATTTCTGCAGTTCATTGCTTTGTGCTCTGTGTACTGACATCTTACTTTTCCGTTTATTCTTCCTCCCGCTTCAATTGTATAATCGACTGCAATATTATCTGCGACAAATTTTTTAGGTGCTAAATCAATACTTTCTGACGTTCCGTCTTTACGAATCAATCTTCCTATCCAATTTAAATCTCTTAAAGGAAGAACGTTTGGAGTTGAATATGGATCGGTTGCATCGAGTAGTATCATTTCGTCTCCAGTTTCAACTGCGGCAATCACATAATTGAAAGCATTTAAATTTGGAAAATAAGCAATCCCATTAGAGCGTGTACTAATTAAAACAGGATTCGCAGTAAGTTTAGCAGACTCGAAGCATTGCTGTAAGCATCAAATTAATATCTGCACTATTTCCTGTTTTTTCTTTGTAGGCTTTTCGAACTCCTTTTTCGCAAGAATATCCATTATGCTGATTCCATTTTACATTTGATTTTACATATTCTAAAATTGATGTAATTTTTGCATCAGGTTTAACTTTTCCCTCTAATACAACTTTCAGGTCATCTTCAAAATAGCCAGATTTGTTCAGTTCTACTCCAAAAGAATCAAAATCATAAATTGTTTTGGCAACACTTGTCCAGTCTGATGAAAATGTTTTATAAAACTGTCCAGGAACAGCAATTCTTTCTAACTCTAAAGAAATTCCAGTTCTATAATTGTCCATATTATTTACAAAAGCTTCCTCGCGCATTGCTGGAAGATTCTGAAAAACATAAGTGGTTTCTGTTGCAATATAATGGTAAGTGTTCGCTATTTTTGAAGTTATTTTAGGAGGAAAAAACCTTTCAGATTTCTTTTAAACTCAAAAGCATCTGGAAGAGTTGTTTTTAATTCAGAATAATTAACTGGAATATTTTCCTGAATATTCCAATGATAAAGACTTGAAAATCCTCCTTCTTCTGTAAATTGATACTCTATAATAGAACCTTCTTTAACTTCTGGAAAAGCTATTTTTTTGATCCAATAACTGCTGTTCGTTTTTTCGATAAACTCGTTTTCAGGTTTCAGTTTTGTCTTTACAATTTTTCCGTCTACCAAATTGTAGGTATAAGCGCTTACTATATTTACGTAACTAAGTTTTCCGGTCGCAAAATAAATCAGGACGTTTGACAAATTATATCCTTCACTTTTATAGATCTTAACTTTCTTTGTGGTGGTCTTTTGGGAGTTTCCATTTGCATTAAGATCAATAGCAATATTACTATACAAAATAGCAAGAACAGCGGCAGAATCTTTAGGATGCCTTTTTTCTTCTAACTGCGCTATTGTAACATTTCCTAAAGAAGCGTTTTGCGCATTCATTTTCAGAAATGCGCAAAATAGAAGAATAGAAATTAAGAAAGTTCTCATTTTAAATACGTTTTAAAACGATTTTTTCTGTTTCTTTTGCAATCATTGTTTTATAATATTCCTTCAACATTTCGTATTTTTCAGCAGATACAATTGCTTCATTTATCTGATGTAAAATAGACAGCTGTAAGGTATTTCCATTAGCCAATATATTAAATTTAAAAGCTCCCAGATTGTTCTCCATCGATACAGCGGCTGGGGCTGGCAATGTTTCAACCGCAAAACCATCTGGAATTTTAATTGTAATATTATATTTATCTGCAAAAGGATAGCTAAAATCTACCGGATACTCTCTTAACTCCTGCTTAAAAGGATTTTTATCGTTGGTAAAAAACAACATCGGACTTACATAAATTTTCTCTCCAATAAGCTCACATAAATTATTTCCAGTAAATGAATAAGTTTCAACCATAGGAAGCAATATATCATTCTCATTAGTTTTAGAATATTCACTTATTTCTATTTTATTATTTCCATTTTCAAGTTTTTCTAAATATTCTTCTTCTTTAAGATTGCTTATTTTGCTTCTTGTAATCATGGCATTATAATCTACAGACTGTCTTCTGGTTTTTCCTGTTACTTTCCCATCGGCTTCAATATTGTAAGTCATAAAAACATTATCAGAAGATGTTTTTTCCGGCATTAAATTAATCTCTTCAGATGTTCCATCTTTTCGTATTAATCTTCCTGACCAGTTTAGAACTCTAAGAGGCAAAATATTTGGTGTAGAAAATTTTTCTGATGCATCTAATAAAATATATCCATTAGGAGTTTCTACTGCCGCAATTACGTAATTGAATGCCGTTCTGTTTGGAAACAAAGCAATTCCGTTTGAACGCGTACTAACTAAAACCGGATTTGCAGTTAAACCCGAGTAGCGTAACATTGCTGTCAGCATCAAATTGATATCAGCAATATTTCCTGTTTTTTCTTTGTACGCTTTTTTAACTCCGTTGTCACATCCATAACCAAAATAGTTATTCCATTTAACGTTCGATTTTACATGATTAAAAATAGTCCATATTTTCTCTTCTTGCGTTTTCGAGTCTACGAGCAGTTTTTTCAAATCTTCTTCAAAATATCCTGTTTTATTTAATTCAGGTCCAAAATCGTCATAATCATAGATTGTTTTTACCACCGAATTCCAATCTGTAGAAAAGGTCTTAAATGGTGAATTAGGATATTTTGTCATTGATAATTCTTGACTTAGACTTACAGTATAATTATCAATATTATTGACATAATTTTCATCTTTTAACGCTGGCAAGTTTTCTGCAATATAAGCAGTTCTTGTTTCTATAAAATCCAATTTTTCTTGTGAAGCACTTCCGCTCACAACTCCATTTCGGCCTTCTCTGTATGTATATTGGATTGATCTATTGTTTTTTTCTTCAATAATTTTCGGACTTACATATCCTTTAAAATTTCTATTATAAACAAAATATTCTGGAACATACATTTTAAACTCCGAATAATTTACAGGAATTGTGCTCTGAAAATTCCAATCTCTTGGACTTCCAATACTGTTATTTTTTATTATATATTTAAATTCAACAATAGAACCTTCTTTAACATTTGGCATAGTAAAAACCTTCTGAGCCCAATATTTATTGATTGCTTCATCAAATTCCGCTTCACCTTTTAATTTAGTTTTCTCAATTTTTCCGTTAACTAAATTATATGTTGTCGCGTCAGAAATAAGAACTTTCTCTTTAGATCCGTTTCCTGCTATATAATATCTTATTTTTTTTGTGGCCCAATCGTAGCCTTCTTTTTTATAGATTTTAATTTTAGCTGTTACCTCCAACTGCATTGTAAAACCATTGTCTTGATCGTAGTCGAAAACATTTTGTCCTTTCTCAAAAAGTATGGCCGCAACTGCCGAAGAATCTTTCGGATGCACCTTTTGTTCAAGTTCGGCAACAGTTACTTTTCCTAGCTTGAATTCCTGCGAAATTATTTTGGGAGAAAATAATAAAATCGCAGATAACGTAAATAGTTTAATGATTTTCATTGGTAATTTTTGGTTGGTTTTGGGTTATAATTGTTAGTTTTTGGTCAATATTATTTTGGCATTATCGTTTCTAGAAATTTGTTCCATAAACAAGCGGTACTCATCATATTCTTTGTTAGAATATTTTCCTTTGTTTAACAACATAGATCTTTTGTAGGTTAGCTTGCTATTGTCTTTCTTAATGATTTCGGTTTTATATTCTCCAAATTTTCCTTTTAACTCATAATTTGAAGGTAGAAATTCGATGCTAAAACCTTCTGGAAGATTGATTTCAATTTCATCTGTATCTAAATAACCACGCTGAATTTGAAATGGATTTTTACGGTTTCTAATTCGTTTTACACTTCCTGTATATTGATTAAAAGCATCAACTACAAACATCATTTTATTGCCCGAAAGCGTACCATAATTTGCTGCGCTTAATTGAACATCTTCAGTAAAACGAATATTTTCTTTATCATTTGTAAAAGTGATTTTACCTAATTTCAAATTGTTAATATTATCCCAGTAATCTTTATAGTGTTCTTCTTTTTCATTTGGTGGCATCGTTTCTACTCGAGATTTAGAAGCATATACACTTCCTTGCGATGCAATTTTTAAAACACCAGAAAAATTACCCGTCTGATCGATTGTGTAAACCCCTTTTCCATCTTGTATATTTCCTTTATCATCATAGATTTTAGTTCTTACAATCTCACCGCCTTCTGGTTTTACAACCAAAACATTACGATCATCTGTAAAAGTTCCTTGATATCCAAAAGGATCATCTTGACTAGTACATTCTAACCAGATGTAACTATCTTTATTAGGAATTGCCAGAATCATATGATTTCCTTGCATCGACACAAAATCAGTTTGAATATCTTCTTTGTAACGGTCACCATATAAAATCGTGTTGTACGATGGAACGTCTACAACCTGCAAAAGTGCCTTTGTATAATTTGATAATGCTTTACAATCTCCATATCCTAAGCGATCAACGTCGTTGGCCAACATCGGTTTCCAGCCGCCAATTCCAATCGCAATATTTACATATCGTGATTTTTTCTGCATGTAATCGTAAATTATTTTGGCCTTCTTAACTGGGTCTTTTTCATCGCCAACCAAAGCTTTGATTTTTGTTTTTGTCTCTTCTGTTAAAACAGTTGTACCGCTTAAGATTTTGTCGCCATACCATTTACCAAATGCTTCCCAAGTAGTTGCATTTCCGTCAACTCCCTCTAAGTGGAAATTTTCTAACCCCATCATAACTTTAGGAAAAAGATCTGAAGGGGAAGGACTAAGATCTTCTTGTTTTTGAGCTACAATATTTGTCGCTAAGTAACTTAAATTGGTTTCTGTGTCTGCTGTCTTTTTTATATTGAAGTCATCAAATCGGAACTCCTTTTTCTTAAAGCCCAATCCTTTTGGAAAAGTAACATTCAGCAAGCATTTTTCTATACTTACATTATAACCACCAACAAAATACCATTTTGGTATAAATGCAGTATTTGAAGTTTCGACTTCGCACGTAAAAGCAACCGTAAAAGGATACGAAATAGGAGTATAATCTAAATAAAGCACTCTGCTATCTGAAAAAAGAGTACTTCCTCCTACCGCGCTTTGATCTTTAAAGTCTTTTCTTTTGATTTTTTTTATCTCATTCCCTAATGCATCATAAACGACAGCTTCAATATTTTTTACCGAAGTTGTTTTATCATAATGATTGTAGGCATTGATGTCTCTTAATCCTTTTTCATTTAAAACAGAAACAACTCTTTGGATCTTGATATTCATACTTCTTTGTGAAGCAATAACAATATCCATTTGGTCTAAACGAAGAACTGCATTTGCATTCTGTTTTAAACTATCTGGAATAGAAAGAATAGGATAAGTGCTCTTTTGAGCGAATGAAGTAAGGTTTATTAAGAGTAAAAATAATGCGGAAAAAGGATTTTCATTAGTAAGGATTTTCGTCAAATATATATTATTTTCAGAAATCCTTAACAAATGTTTAATAATATTTTTACTCCCTGTTTTTGCTATCCATTACAATGGTAACAGGTCCGTCGTTTAGAAGATTTACTTTCATATCTGCACCAAAAATCCCTGTTTGCACTTTCTTGCCAAACTCTTTTTCTATTGTTTGAACAAACTTCTCGTAGGTAGGAATTGCAAAATCTGGTTTTGAAGCTTTTATATACGATGGACGGTTTCCTTTTTTTGTTGATGCGTGAAGCGTAAACTGGCTAACAACAATAATATCGCCGTCAATATCCTGAACTGAGCAGTTCATAACATCGTTTTCGTCTCCAAAAATTCTCATTTTAATGATTTTACCCGCAAGCCAATCAATGTCTTCTTGCGTGTCGGCATCTTCTATTCCGACTAAAACCAATAAACCCTTTTTAATATCTGCTGTTTTTTGACTATCAACTGTTACAGATGCCTGAGAAACTCTTTGAACAACTACTCTCATTCTTTACTATTATTTTTAGCCACAGATTACACGGATTAAAAAGATTTTAATATCAACGTATTAGATGCACTGCAGTGCATCTCTACAATAAAATCATTTCCGTATTCTGTTTTGGAATTTATTTACTTTCTTGTTTCATCACTCGCAGCACGATCTTCCCCATAAGTATCAGTTCGATAGTGCTCTTCGTCGCCTTCAAGAATTTTCAAATAACTATTGTAGCGAGACCACGCAATTTCGTCTTTTTCTAAAGTCGCTTTTATGGCACAATGTGGTTCTTCTTTATGCAAACAGTTGTTAAACTTACACTGATCCTTAAGTCTGAAAAATTCTGGAAAATAACCGCTAATTTCTGATGGTTCCATATCGACGATTCCGAAACCTTTAATTCCTGGAGTATCGATAATTCGGGCATCAAAAGATAAATCATACATTTCGGCAAAAGTAGTTGTATGCTGTCCTTGTTTGCTTTGTTCTGAAATGACCGAAGTTTTTAAATGAAGACTTGGTTCAAGTGCATTTACTAAAGTTGACTTTCCAACGCCTGAGTGTCCAGAAAACATGCTAACTTTACCGATCATCATTTCTTTTAGCTTATCAACGCCTTTATTTTCTGTCGAAGAAATACGAAGACATTTATATCCAATTTCAGAATAAATATGCTCGCAAATAAAGCTGATCGTCTAAAGTCTGTTCTGTTAAAGTATCAATTTTATTAAAAACAAGTATAGCTTCAATTCCATATGCTTCAGCTGTAACTAAAAAACGATCAATAAAACTTGTAGTTGTTGGCGGATTATCGATTGTAATCAATAAAAAAACCTGATCGATGTTTGAAGCAATAATATGAATCTGCTTAGATAAGTTAACCGATTTACGAACGATATAATTTTTTCTTTCGTGAATATTATGAATCATTCCGGTTACGGCATCAGATGTTTCCTCTAATTCATAATCGACTATATCACCTACAGCAATAGGATTGGTACTTTTAATACCTTTTATTCTGAATTTCCCTTTCATGCGGCATTCGACAAAATCTCCATTTTTAGATTTTACGGTATACCAACTTCCTGTAGATTTATAAACGGTTCCTGTCATTCTTTAATTTTAGATTGCGGACTTTAGATTAAAACTAAATTCTTTGCAAAGATAAATGAATAATTTAAACCATATAAGTTATATAAGTGAATATAAACACAAGCTTTTTTATAACAAAAATCCCCATCACTTTTTTCAAAGCAATAGGGATTTTAAAAAACAATCTAATTTTAAATATGTGATATAATTAAACTCAATAACAAAAATTTTTCAATCTTAAATTATCTTATACCACTTATGTGTTTTAGAAAAAATTATGCGTTGAAAATTTTCTCTTGGTGACCAATACTTTCTTGGTGAATTGCTTTAAACATTCTTAAAACGAATTCCTCAGTAAGACCTTTTTTCTCACCTTCTAGAATCATTTTTCCTAAGATTTCGTTCCAACGGTTATTTTGAAGGATCGCAACGTTTGCATCTTTTTTCACTTGACCAATTTCGTCAGCCACTTTCATACGTTTTCCTAACAATTCTAATAAGTTAGCATCTAAAACGTCGATGTTTGCTCTTAATTTTTTCATTTTTTGGCTGTACTCGTCTGTAGTATCATCCGTTTTTCTGATAGTCAAATCTTTAATGATTTGTTTCAAAGCATCTGGAGTAACTTGCTGAGCTGCATCAGACCAAGCATTATCTGGATCGATGTGTGTTTCGATAATCATACCATCGTAGTTCAAGTCTAAAGCTTCTTGAGTTACTTCGAAAATCATTTTACGATCTCCAGTAATGTGAGATGGATCGATGATTAATGGTAAATCAGGGAATTTATTTTGCAATTCGATAGCAATTTGCCACTCTGGAATGTTTCTGTATTTTGTTTTTTCGTAAGTAGAGAAACCTCTGTGAATAACACCTAATTTCTCGATACCTGCCATGTGTAAACGCTCAACACCACCTAACCATAAAGCTAAATCTGGGTTTACAGGATTTTTAACCAAAACAATTTTATCTGTTCCTTTTAGTGTATCAGCAATTTCTTGAACTGCGAAAGGGTTTGCAGTTGTACGTGCTCCAACCCATAAAACGTCGATATCGTATTCTAAAGCTAATTTACAGTGAGCTGCAGTTGCTACTTCAGTTCCCATTAATAAACCAGTTTCAGCTTTTGCTTTTTGCAACCATTTTAATCCAATTTCTCCAATACCCTCAAATCCTCCTGGACGAGTTCTTGGTTTCCAGATTCCAGCTCTGAATACGCTTACTTTTGAATCTTTCAATTCGTGAGCGATTTTCAAAACTTGATCTTCAGTTTCTGCACTACAAGGTCCAGCTATCACAAGTGGGTGATTTAAATTGAAATCTTCTAACCACTTTCTCATTTCTTTTTTATTTTCCATCTTAATTCTAATTTACTTTTTAGTTGTTGTTAATCCGTTTAGTATTTCTTTTATTTTATTTGTGCTTTCCATTTCTTCAAAAATGGCATTGTAATTTTCATCTTTCAACAAATCTCTAAACCGACTGAGATTTGCAATGTAAGCTTCTAAAGTTTCCAGAACGTGTTCTTTGTTTTGCTTAAAAATCGGTGTCCACATTGCCGGCGAACTTTTTGCTAAACGAACCGTACTTTCAAATCCACTTCCCGCCATATCAAAAATATCCTGTTCGTCTTTTTCTTTGTTCATTACTGTTTTTCCAAGCATAAACGAACTAATGTGCGATAAATGCGAAACATAAGCAATGTGTTTATCGTGCGAAACGGGATCCATATATCGAATTCTCATTCCAATTGAAGTAAAAAGATTTAATGCTTTTTCCTGTAATTTAAAAGCTGTCTTTTCGACTTCACAGATAATATTTGTCTTTCCTTGAAACAAACCTCTTATTGCTGCCGATGGTCCCGAAAACTCTGTTCCGGCAATTGGGTGCGTTGCAATAAAATTTCTTCTTTTCGGGTGATTGGCCACTGCTTCACAAATTGGTTTTTTAGTAGATCCTACTTCAAAAACAATCGTTTTTTCTCCTACAGCATCCAAAACTTTAGGTAAAACCGTTAGCGCTACATCTACAGGAACCGAAACAATTACAAAATCTGCTTTTTGTAAATCTTCAAAGTTTCCTGCTTCGTCAATAACTCCAAGATCAATTGCTTCCTGCAAATGTTTTTCGTTATTATCGATTCCTAAAATAGTCGCATCAGGATAACGCCCTTTGATGTCTAACACCATCGAACCGCCTATTAACCCTATTCCTATTACGTATACTTTCATATCTTTTTAAATTCCAAGTTTAAAAAAGTCTTTACTCTTGCTTCTAAAATCTATCAATCGCTTCTTGTACTTTTTCTTCTTTTACACATAATGAGAATCTAATATATCCTTCACCGTTACTTCCAAAAATGGTTCCTGGTGTAATGAAAATATGCTTCTCATATAATATTTCGTCAATGAACTTTTCTGCTGATTCAATTCCTTCTGGCAATTTTGCCCAAACAAAAAGACCAACTCCTTCTTTATATACTTTGCAGTTTAATTTTTCTGCAAGTTTTTCCGTCAATTCTCTTCGGCGTCTGTAAATTTTATTTTGGTCTTCAAACCAAGACTTATCACATTTTAACGCTGCGATTGCGCCTTTTTGAATTCCGTAGTACATTCCGCTGTCCATGTTGCTTTTTACTTTTAGGACTGCATCGATAATTTCAGGATTTCCTAAAACCATTCCGACTCTCCAGCCAGCCATGTTGAATGTTTTACTTAGCGAATTCAATTCTAAAGCCACATCTTTCGCTCCTTCAACTTGCAACAAACTCATCGGATTATCATTCAAAACAAAACTATACGGATTGTCGTTGATCAATAATATATTGTGTTTTTTAGCAAAGGCAACCAATTTTTCAAATAACGCCAAACTTCCTCTCGCTCCTGTCGGCATGTGTGGATAACCCAGCCACATAATTTTTACTTTCGAAAGATCTAACTTCTCAAGAGCTTCAAAATCCGGTTCCCATCCGTTTTCTTCTTTCAAATCATAATAAACCGGAACTGCCTGAACCAAATTGGTTACCGAAGTATAAGTCGGGTAACCTGGATTCGGAATTAAAACGTGATCGCCTTCATTTAAAAATGCTAACGAAATGTGCATAATTCCTTCTTTCGAACCCATAAGAGGTAAAATCTCATTATTCGGATTCACTTCAACACCAAACTGATCACGATAAAAATCTGCCATCGCCTGCCTCATTTCTGGTAATCCCTGATAGCTTTGATATCCATGCCCGTTTTCGTCTTGAATTGCTGCAGCGACTGCTTCAATTACTGCTTTTGACGGACTCAAATCAGGGCTTCCAATTCCCATATTGATGATCGATTTTCCTTCAGACATCAACTGACGAACTTCTCTTAGTTTTGATGAGAAGTAGTATTCTTCAACTGTGTCTAATCGTTTTGCTGTTGTAATCATTGTTTTTAAATTTTGCTATATGCTTTAAGCTTTACGCTATATGCTTTTCTATTTTTGACTTTATGACTTTCGACTTTTCAACTTTATGACTCAGTCAAAGGTTTTGTGTTTTTATATTCTCCCAACACTTTGAAATATTCTGCCATTATGTTTAATAACGCTTTGGCTTTTGCGAAATCTTCGTATTTCTCGAATGTTACGTCTACGAAGAATGAATATTTCCAAGGTGTTTCTATTTTTGGAAGCGACTGGATTTTTGTCAAATTCAGTTTGCAGTCACTCATTACATTCAAAACCGCGACTAAACTTCCTCTTTTATGATCTAATTCAAATTTTACAGATGCTCTATTGATTTCGCTTTCTGGCAAAAATGAATTTTGCTTTTTAATAATTACGAAACGAGTCATATTATTTTTGATCGTTTGAATTGATGATGCAATAATATCCAGATCGTACATTTCAGAAGCGGTTACACTTGCAATTGCCGCAATTCCAGTCAATTGTTTTTCTTGAATTCTTCTTGCTGTTTCAGCTGTATCTTTATCCTCAACCAATTTGATATTTGGATATTGTTTCAAGAAATCCATACACTGCAAAAGTGCCATTGGGTGCGAATGAACTTCTCTTATGTCTTCAATTTTCTGACCTTTTAAAGCCATTAAATTCTGCTGAATGTTTAAATAATGCTCTCCAATTATGTGTAAATTATTCTTGTCAATCAATGCATAATTTGGGATAATCGGCCCTGCAATTGAATTTTCGATCGCCATTACAGCTTGATCCGATTTTCCGGCAATAAGGCTGTCGATCAATTCTTCAAAAGACAAACATTCATCAATATCCACATTTTCAGAGAAATACTCTTTTACAACCTGATGATGAAATGATCCTTTAATACCTTGTATTGCAATTTTCGTTGTCATATAGTCAAAAAAAAATCCTGATTTGCATCAGGATTGTATATTAGTTTTATTTGTCTTAAAATTTTTCTCAAATAACCATAGCACAATCCTCACTTCTACTAAAGAAGAAATAAAAAGAGTTGCTAAAATAAAAACGGTTACTTGCCATTTTGTTTGTGTTTTGTTTTAAATTCTCTGCGAATGTATAAATTATTTTTAGTGCACCAAAAAAAGATTGCATTTTATGAAACAAAAAGGGATTTCTTAACAAATTTAGCAGGTTTTGTATGATAATATAAAAAAATCGGCTTAAAATGAGAATATTAAAATGAGGTTCTGAGGTTCTAAGATGCTGAGAGTCTAAGTTTTTTTTGCTACGAATTCACAAATTGACTCAAATCATTATGATTATAAAATATAATTTCACAGATTTTCCAAATAAAATTCGTGAATTCGTGGCTATAAAAAAAGCGACTATCATTACAATAACTGCTTTTCGTATATCAAATTAAAAATTAAAAATCTAAAATTAAGACCCACACATTTCACAATCTTCAGGATCTGCGGCTTGTGCTTTTAAAAGCATCGCTTTGTAATCCTCAACGCTGATTGCCTCAGTTTCCTGAACTAAAGATGGTGCTGTCTCTTCTTTTTTATCGTTGTTTAATGTGAATTTAATCGCATCTACAGCCGCTTTTGTTCTTAAGTAATACATTCCTGTTTTTAAACCAGATTGCCAAGCGTAGAAGTGCATTGACGTCAGTTTAGAATAGTTAGCATCTTGCATGAACAAGTTCAACGATTGAGACTGGTCAATGAAATATCCTCTTTGACGAGACATGTCGATAATATCTTTCATCGACATTTCCCAAACTGTTTTGTAAAGATCTTTTAAGTCTTGTGGAATCTTATCAATGTTTTGAACAGATCCGTTATGACGCATAATTTCTTGTTTCAAATCTTCGTTCCATAAACCTAGTTTTACTAAATCTTCTAGTAAATGTTTGTTCACTACGATGAACTCTCCAGACAATACACGACGTGTGTAAATGTTTGACGTATATGGTTCGAAAGCTTCGTTGTTTCCTAAGATTTGAGAAGTCGATGCAGTTGGCATTGGCGCAACTAACAATGAGTTACGAACTCCGTGCTCTACAACTTCTTTTCTTAATGAAGCCCAGTCCCAACGGCCTGACAATTCTTCATCTTTCATTCCCCACATATTGTGTTGGAATTCTCCTTGTGACATTGGCGAACCTTCGAAAGTTGAATATGGACCTTCTTCTTTTGCCATTTCCATAGAAGCGGTTACAGCAGCAAAGTATAAAGTTTCGAAAATCTCTTGGTTCAGTTTTTTAGCTTCATCACTTGTAAACGGCATACGCAACATAATAAAAGCATCAGCCAAACCTTGCACACCTAAACCAACTGGACGGTGACGCATGTTAGAATTTTCAGCTTCTTTTACTGGATAGTAGTTTCTGTCGATTACTTTATTCAAGTTACGAGTTACACGTTTTGTAACATTGTAAAGTGCTTGGTGATCAAATTCTCCGTTATCAATAAACATTGGCAATGAGATTGATGCCAAGTTACAAACTGCGATTTCATCTTTAGAAGTAAACTCCATAATCTCTGTACACAAGTTTGAAGAACGAATTGTTCCTAAATTCTTGTGATTCGATTTACGGTTTGTCGCATCTTTGTACAACATATATGGTGTTCCAGTCTCAATTTGTGATTCCAGGATTTTCTCCCATAATTCACGAGCACGGATTGTTTTTCTTCCTTTTCCTCTAAATTCGTAATCCGTATACAATGCTTCGAATTCATCTCCATAAACATCATATAATCCTGGACATTCGTTAGGACACATTAAAGTCCATGTTGAATCTTCCTGAACACGTTTCATGAACAAATCTGAAGTCCACATTGCGAAGAATAAATCTCTCGCACGCATTTCTTCTTTTCCTGTATTTTTCTTTAAATCCAAGAAATCAAAGATATCAGCATGCCAAGTTTCGATGTAAATCGCAAAACTTCCTTTACGTTTTCCTCCACCTTGATCTACGTAACGCGCTGTATCGTTGAATACTCTCAACATTGGAACAATTCCGTTTGAAGTTCCGTTTGTACCGCGAATGTAAGATCCAGTTGCACGAACGTTATGAATAGATAGTCCAATTCCTCCCGCAGATTGCGAGATTTTTGCTGTTTGTTTTAATGTATCGTAAATACCATCAATACTATCATCTTGCATTGCCAAAAGGAAACAAGAAGACATTTGCGGTTTTGGAGTTCCTGCATTGAACAACGTTGGTGTTGCGTGCGTAAAGAACTTTTTAGACATTAAATCGTAAGTTTCAATAACCGATTTTAAATCGTCTAAGTGAATACCGACAGAAACACGCATTAACATGTGCTGTGGACGCTCAACAATTTTTCCGTTTATTTTAAGAAGATAAGAACGTTCTAAGGTTTTGAAACCAAAGTAATCGTAATTAAAATCTCTTGTATAAATAATATGAGAATCTAAAAAAGCGACATTTTCCTGAATTACTTTGTAAACATCATCAGCAATTAATGGTGCATCTTGTCCATTTCTTGGGTTAACGTATGCGTACATATCTTTCATCGTTTCAGAGAAAGATTTTTTAGTATTTGAATGTAGATTAGAAATAGCTATACGAGCTGCTAATTGAGCATAATCAGGATGCGCAATTGTCATAGAAGCCGCTGTTTCTGCTCGCAAGATTATCCAATTCAGAAGTCGAAACCCCATCATACAATCCTTCGATAACTCTCATGGCTACCTTTACTGGATCTACGAGCTCATTCAAGCCGTAACACAATTTTTTGATTCTTTCTGTAATCTTATCAAACATTACGGGCTCTCTGTGGCCATCTCTTTTTACTACATACATAAGCTTACCTTTTATAGTTATTGAAAAAATGAAAGTAACTAGAGAACGAACTCTAGTACTTAAACATTGCGTGTTTTTAAATTAATTTTAGAGAATTACCAAATTCTCAATAGTTACTCGTTTCAAATTCGAAAATCGAATTTAAATGCGTCAAAAATTGCTATTGAACCTGCGACTTGGGGAAAGAGATTCAACCTTAAAATATTCCTGTAATCTTTTTTAGCGTCTCTAGAAGATAGACGCTAAAAGTATTTTTTGTTGTCTAAAAATCTGCATCGAATGAAATTTTTTGAGCATCGCTGTCATTGTTCATCACACCTGACTTTTGATACTCTGCAACACGTTTTTCAAAGAAATTAGTTTTTCCTTGAAGAGAAATCATGTCCATGAAATCAAACGGATTCGCTGATCCATAAACACGCTCGCAGCCTAATTCTACTAATAATCTATCAGCAACAAATTCTAAATATTGCGTCATTAAAGTAGCGTTCATACCAATTAAACTTACCGGAAGAGATTCTGTAACAAATTGTCTTTCGATATCTAAAGCATCAACGATAATTTCTTTAATTCTTTCTTTTGGGACTTTGTTTACTAAATGGTGATTATGCAAGTGAACTGCAAAATCACAGTGTACACCTTCGTCACGAGAAATCAATTCATTAGAGAAAGTTAAACCTGGCATTAAACCACGTTTTTTCAACCAATAAATTGAACAGAAAGCACCTGAGAAAAAGATTCCTTCAACTGCAGCAAAAGCAATAAGCCTTTCAGCAAATGAATCTGACTCGATCCATTTTAAAGCCCATTCTCCTTTTTTTGCAATAGCTGGGAATACTTCCAAAGCATTAAACAATTCTGTTTTTTCTGCTTCGTCTTTAACGTATGTGTCAATTAACAAAGAATATGTTTCACTATGAATGTTTTCCATCATAATCTGGAAACCATAGAAAAATTTAGCTTCAGCATATTGAACTTCGTTTACAAAGTTCTCAGCAAGATTTTCGTTTACGATTCCGTCAGAAGCCGCAAAGAATGCCAAAATATGCTTAATGAAATATCTTTCGTCGTCATTAAGTTTATTATTCCAATCTGTCAAGTCTTGGTGCAAATCGATTTCTTCAGCAGTCCAGAAACTAGCTTCCATTTTTTTATACCATTCCCAAATATCATGATGTTTGATAGGAAAAATAACGAAACGATTTTTATTTTCTTGTAAGATTGGTTCTACTTGAGACATGACAATTTTTATTTAATTTTTATACCGAATTTTTTACTAATTCAATAGACTACAAAGATTGTCAATTAACGCCAAAAATGAAAGTCAAACTTATTCACAATTTGCCGTAGTTTTTAACAACGTTAATTTTTTGAAACATTTTTCATACAATAATCAAAATACTGTAAATGAATTATTTATACAAAATAATTAAAGCTCATAGCCCGTAAAATATAGACTTTTAAATATAAAAAACAAGAAATTTTGAATAGTTTTAAAAAGTTTTTTTTGAGTCAAAATTTTATTTTTTCGAGTCAAAAAAGCGCATAAAAAAAGCCTATCAAATAGGCTGTTTTTTTTTATGAATTTTTATGCTCTTCGGCTACTTTTTCGAGTTCCAAATACCAATCTTCGCCAAAGCGTCTAATAAGCGCCTCTTTCACAAATTTGTATACCGGAACTTCTAATTCTTTTCCTAACGAACAAGCGTCATCGCAAATATCCCATTTATCGTAATTTACCGTCGCAAATTCTGTGAAGTCTTTTACTCGAATTGGGTATAAATGACAAGAAACAGGTTTTTTCCAGTCAACTACTCCTTGATTATATGCTTGCTCGATTCCGCATAACGCAGTTTTTCCGTCAAAAATTACATACGCACAATCCTTATTATCAATAAGCGGAGTTTCAAGATCTCCATCAGTTCCTTTTACCCAAGTTCCTTGAGCTTCGATTGCTTCAATTCCTTCTTTTCGTAAAAAAGGTTTCACTTTTGGATAGATTTCTTCTAATATTTTGGTTTCAGCCTCATTCAAAGGCGCCCCCGCATCTCCATCAACACAACAAGCTCCTTTACAAGCAGACAAGTTGCACACAAATTCTTTTTCCAGAATATCCTCTGAAATAATAGTTTTACCTAACTGAAACATGATATTAAATACTGTAATTTATAAAGCGCAAAGATAGTCAAAGAAAACAGATAAAACACTGTAAATGTTTAACCGCAAAGTGCGTAGGAGAATTACGCAATCCCGATAGCTATCGGGAGCAAAATATTATTAATTTTTAGCCTTGCGAACTTTGCGTAATTTCTTTGCGAATCTTTGCGGTTAAATTACCAATTGTTACAAATATCACTTTTTTAACCAATAAAACATGTTTTTATAACAAAAATACATTGTATCGAAAAAACACCTAACTTTATTAACTACTTTTGCGACAGTTTTTTAAACCCTAAAAATCAAAGCGATATGTTAGAAATCGATTTTAAAGAAATCATTACCGTTAGTATGGTGCTTTTTGCCGTAATTGATATTGTTGGTTCAATTCCAATTATTGTGAATTTAAGAGCTAAAGTCGGACACATCGAATCTGAAAAAGCTTCTATTGTAGCAGGAGCTATTATGATTGTTTTTCTTTTTGTTGGGGAAGGTTTACTAAATTTAATTGGTATCGATGTTCATTCGTTTGCTGTCGCAGGATCTTTCGTATTATTCTTTCTTGCTTTAGAAATGATTTTAGGAATCAGAATTTATCGTGATGAAGAACCAGGTTCTGCTTCTATTGTGCCTTTGGCTTTTCCTTTAATTGCCGGAGCAGGAACTATGACAACTTTATTATCGCTTCGATCTCAGTTTCATACTATTAATATTATCATTGCAATTGTATTGAATATCATCTTAGTATACATCGTTTTAAAGTCTTCTAAAAAAATAGAAAATCTATTGGGAGAGAACGGACTGGGAGTGGTTCGCAAGACATTTGGAGTGATACTTTTAGCAATTGCTGTTAAATTATTCGCTCGCTAATGTTAAAGGTTTGTTTGTCTAAAATTTATTTTTATACATTTACCCCGTAAAATTTCTAAAATACAACTTTAAGGCAATTTCTCCATAAAGTTTTACTTTATTATTTTAGGCAAAAACAAAACAACCTTATGAAAATTTTCACTTCAATCTTAGTGCTTTTGGCATTAGCTTTAATTGTTTTTAATATTACGCTATTAGACTTTCAAAACCCTTTTCAAGGAGATAGTATGGTAGCTTTTATTGGAATCGCCGCTTCGTTTTGCGCTGTTTTGATTCTTTTGATTTTTAGAATTTCGAAAAGAATTGAAGAAAAAATGAATGACAACAGATAATATGTTTGATGTTTTAATTATTGGCGGAGGAGTATCTGGAATGTCTTGTGCTCTAGTCTTAGGATCCGCAAAAAATAAAACTTTTGTTACTGACAAAAAAATAGGAATTTTTGCTCATCAGAAAAATTCTTCTTTACAAGAGGCAATATTTTACAACGCTTACGGAATTACTCCAGGAAAATTAGGTTCTGAGCTTCTAACTGAAAGTACACAGGATTTAGCAACAACTTACCCACATATTACTCAGATTCCAAATGAGAAAGTAATGAAAATTGAGGGCAGTTATCCTGAATTTACAGTAGTGACCAACAAGAATTCATACAAAACAAAAAATATCGTGGTCGGAATTGGTTCAGCCAATACTTTCGACATTGAAGGTTTAATGCAATTTGTTGAACCTCACAAAAAAGCACTTCCAGAAAAACAACGAATTCAACTAAAAAACGAAGATCATAAAGTTGCTGACGGCATTTATGTAATCGGAACTTTAGCTGGATGGAGAAGTCAATTGGCAATTGCTGCCGGAAGTGGCGCTGCTGTAGCAACAGATATTCTTACTTTATGGAATAACGGCGTGCAGACTCACGCTCACGATAGTATTCGATAAAATTACTATTTGAATTTTACTTTATTATAAACTGGCAATCCTGGTAAAGGCATTGCCAATGTATCGTTATGCATTGAAAAAGATATAATCGCTTTCTTTTTTTCAGCAAAAGAAAGAGTGTCTTTCATTTTCTCATATTTTCCGTCAATCTGATTTACTTTTAAAGCAACGTATATTTTTTTTATAGCTGAATCTATATTGCTTGCTGTTTTGAAAATAATATTGATAATACTTTTCTTCATTGTTAGAATAAACAACTTTTAATCGAAACATCGAAGAGCTTTCCATACAACCATCTTGCTTATAAGAGCTTACAAGAACTTTACTTTTATCAATTTCAGGCAAAGACTTTACCAAATCAGTTATTAGTTTCACATCAATCTTTGAATGAAAATAAACTTCAGTTTTATTTGGAGAGAATTCGCACACATAGCTTAGATTCTCTCCATTTAAATTTAGAATAGAATATAATTTTGGCTGAATGTAAAATTTTCCTTTGAAAGATTCTGTAGGGTACTTTAAATCCCAATTATAACATATAACCTCAATACTTCTAATATCTTTTTGGCTTGAAGAGCATCCAAAACAAAAAAAGATCAAACCTATCAGAAGTTTTTTCATATATTAAACTAGTTTCTTTTAATGAAATTAAATCTTTATTTAACCGAAACGATTTCTGTTACTTTAATGTGACTTTCGTCCTCACTTTTCCATTTTTCTCCTTTTACAGATACTACATCGCCAATTTTTAATTGTTTGTAGTTTTGAGGTCCGCCAACGTTTACAATGCTAATTGTGGCAAAATAAACTTCTTTAGCATCTGTTGTAATTTTGGCTGTGTAGCCGTCTTTACCAGCTTCTATACCATCCACTTTTCCTGAAACTACAGCATTTGTATCGTTTTTCATAGTTGTGCAAGAGATTACAAAAGTCATTAAAAGCGCTAGAAAACTTATTCTTTTTAGATTTTTCATTTTTAAATATTTAAATGTGTAATAATCTCCAAGATTACTATTTTTTTCTTTAGCCACAGATTAAAAAGATTAAAAGGATTTTATAATCTGTGTTAATCTTTTTAATCTGTGGCTTCATATTATCCCAAAATTATGCCAGCTGGACGCAGCTTCCCGCAATAACCTTTAGATTTTTTCCTGTTTTTTTCCAAACCCTTATGTATTTGAAAACTCCGTTAATCGGATTACCATCATAAGACCCATTTAATGCGACTGTAACAGTAACGACTGCCGAATCTCCAATTATATTAACGATTTGATCAGAACCTTCCAAAGAATCAATTTTAATCTTTCCAGAACGGTAGGTCTGTAAATCGAAATCTTTAGTGATGGTTTGTCCGTCTGGCATATTGAACAATAAATCATCATGAAGAATTGTATCCAAAGCCAAAACATCCGATTTTTTAATGGCAGTTAGAAGTTCGATTTCTGCATTAACAACGGTTTCTATTTTCATGATATTAAAGATTGAAGTTATTTCTTTGGAGCTAGAATTGTTTTCATCATGGCATCTTCTTTTAAGATTACATCATAATAATACAATTCTCCATACAGCTGTCGGGCGAATTCAGCGGTAATATAACGGTTCACAAGCGCTTTCGTTTTATCCAATTTCAAATCTAAACCTGTCATCAGGATATAATTCTTGAATTTTTTGAAATACACATCTGAAGTTTTCATTTTAGCTAAAAACCCAGCAAAACTATCTCCTGCAAAAGCATTTCTGTTTTTGTCTAATTCTTCAAAAACAAAATGGCCAACAATTCCTGTTTGCAATAAATAAGCAACATTTTCATTTCCGTGCTCTGCTTCGATTGGAACAAAAACATCAGGAACAATTCCGCCACCACCGTAAACAATTTTACCTTTCGGAGTTTTAAATTTTAAAGAATCGGCCACTTTTATGCTATCTTTTGCATACAATTCGCCAGTTGCAATTCTAGATTCAGATTCTTTAAAATATTCTTCGTTTCCTTTTTTATATGGCTTCTGAATGGATCTTCCTGTCGGAGTATAATAACGCGCTACAGTTAATCGCACTGCAGATCCGTCATTGAAATCCATTTCTCTTTGAACTAGACCTTTTCCAAAAGAGCGTCTTCCGACAATTGTTCCGCGGTCATTATCTTGAATGGCTCCAGCTAAGATTTCGCTTGCAGAAGCACTATTTTCATTAATTAAAACATACACTTTTCCAGTTTCAAAACTTCCTGCTTTTGTGGCGTATGTTTTTTCGGTAGAACCGTTTTTGCTTTTTGTAAAAACGATTAATTGTTTGTCTTTCAAAAATTCATCTGCAATTGCAATTGCTTCTTCCATATAACCGCCTCCATTGTCGCGAAGGTCAATTACAAGGGACTGAATTCCTTTTTGTTTTAATCTCGTTAAACCTGTTTTGAACTCGTTGAAAGTAGTTTCTGCAAAACGGTTTATTTTGATGTAACCTACATTATCCCCAACTAACAAAGAAGCATCAACACTCTTAATCGGAATGATATCTCGTTTTACTTTAAACTTTAATTTCTTTTGTTCTGATTTTCTAAAAACAGTCAATTCAATTTCTGAACCTTGAAGACCTTTTAATTTAGAAAACAAACTATCAGAAGGCAGTTTTCTGCCATATAATTTGGTTTTTCCTGCAAATAAAATACGATCGCCAGATTTTATTCCCGCTTTAGCTGAAGGACCGTTTTCGACTGGCTTTATAATCGCTACCGAATCTTTATACATATAAAAATTGATTCCGATTCCGACGAAATCTCCTTTCATACTTTCGGCAACCTCAGCCTGTTCACTTGGCGGAATATAAACTGAATGCGGATCTAATTTAGAAAGAATATTATCGACTGTAAGGTTTACAATCGAATCGGTATTGACGCTATCAACATATTCGGTGTTGATAAAATCAATAAGTTTATTAAGCTTGGTTTTAGAGTAATTTTTAGCCAAAAGCTGGTCGCTTGCAGGAGCATTCATAAGGCTTCCGGCAATTGTTCCAAGGGCAAAAGTTGCTCCTATTACGATCGGCAAATATTTCGAATTAAATTTCATTACTCTTCCAAAACAGGAATATGTTCTACTTCTACACCTGCTTTTATTAAAAATTGAATTCCAGAATCGTCACGATATCCATCTTTGTACACCACTCTTTTTATTCCTGACTGATGTATTAATTTACTGCATTCTTTGCAAGGCGAAAGCGTAATATACAGTGTTGCGCCTTCACAAGACTGAGTCGATCTTGCTACTTTTAGAATGGCATTTGCTTCGGCGTGTAAAACATCCCATCGGGTTAATCCGTCTTCGTCTTCGCAAAGAATTTTTCAAATCCAGATGGCGTACCATTGTAACCATCAGAAATGATCATTCTATCTTTTACGATAATAGCACCAACTTGTTTACGTTTACAATAAGAAAGCAAACTCCACTCTTTTGCAATTCTCAGATATGCTTTATCGTATTTATTCCGTTTTTTTACTTCCATTTAATTTATCTGTTCCAAATTGGGCTTTCAATAATCATCGGAATTACAACTCCAATAATAAAAGCCGACATTACAAGTGCCCAGTCGCGTTTTGAAAAACGAAAAACAGTCTGCACTATATATGAAATTACCAGAACAACAAAAACTACTACTAGTTGAGCAGACTTCTATTCCTAAGGCAAACTCTCCCAAAGGTAACAATTTTGAGGTTGCAGAACCTCCTAAAATTGTTTTGAAATAATTAGAAAAACCTAGTCCGTGAATAATTCCAAAGAATAAAGTTATGAAAAATACCAGATTTACGCCATCATTTTTTGAGGTCTTTCCTGCTGTAAATAAATGATAAAGAGCTGTTACGAGAATTGTAATCGGAATCAAGAATTCTACAATATTTACTTTTATGGCAATTATTCCGTAAACAGAAAGAATTAAAGCCAAGGTATGACCAATTGTAAAAAGAGAAACCAATAAAAAAATCCTTTTCCAGTCTTTAAATAAATACGGAACGGTTAAGGCGATTAAAAAAAGAACGTGATCGTAAGCATTGATATCTAAAACGTGTTTTAATCCTATTTGAAAATAAATCCAAAATTGTGACATAGGTGTATTGCAATTAAATAATTAGGGGCTGTAAACTTACGATTAATTTTCAAACTTAAATATTCGAGAAGCCAAATCCTTCAATAAAGAAAAGTTAAATTTATGAGAATTTTAAAATTGTTAAATTAAAATAAAATTTATCTTTGTTTAACAAAAATACTTTTAATTATGTCATTTTCAGAATTATTTGATAGCGAATTCAAGCAAAGAAATAAAGGACACTTTTCTGCTATCGTACGTGTAGCACTAGCAGATGGAGTTGTATATCCAGAAGAAAAAGCCTTTTTAGACAAACTTGTCGCTCGTTTAGAAATTACAGAATCGGAATACGAAGAAATTCTTAGCGATCCTTTGAAATATCCGATCAATCCACCGTATTCTTACGTTCAACGTTTAGAGCGTTTATATGATTTAACAAGAATGGTTCATGTTGATCACCATCTTGAAGATAAACAAGAAGTGCTTCTAAAAAAGATAAGTGTTGCCCTTGGATTTACACCAAGCAACGTAGATTACATTATTGCAAAAGCATTGTCATTGGTTGACAAAAAAGTGGATGCAGATACTTTTATCTATGAAATGCAACATATGCATAAATAATATTCTTCTTTAAGAATTAATTTAAAAAAAGAAACCCGATAATTGATTTTATCGGGTTTCTTTTTTTAGATCGTTTATTTAGCTTGAACGACATTTATGCTATTAAAAAAATCTCCATTTTGGAGGCTAATAGAAAGAACTCTTTCTGCATTTGTTGCATTTTTATTCATTGTAATAATAATCGTTTTTCCATCCTTTCTCTCTACTTGAAATTCAGAATTTGTAACAACAAAGTCTTTTGAAATCTTATTAATATTACTCAAGTCAACCCCCACTTTATTTAGTGCAATACCATTCAACCACCAGCCATCATATTCTGAAGTAATAGTTACAGAATTACTTTCAGAACTAAAATTGGCTGTTTTTTGCGAAAGCTTGATATTGTCATCCCATTTTCCTTCAATATTAGGTCCATTTTTATCACTATCACAAGAAGCAAGTGGCAAAAACATTATACTTAATAAGAGTCCAAAAATTAATTTTAATTTCATAGTACTGGTTTTAGTTTGTCGGTTAAATTTAATCAAATTTTTCTCAGAAAAAATAATTCACTTATAAGATGTATTAAATAAAAAATGGTTGCGTGTTATTTTTTTAGTTTTCAGTACTTAGCAACAATTAACCATCTTATACTTAAAGTTTTAAAATTTAACTCAAAACAAAACCCGACAAGTTTTAAAAATCTGTCAGGTTTGCATGTAAAATGTGATTAAAAACAAAATACTTAGTTAGTCTCGTGTTTTCTTCGTTTTAACGTTTATAACCATTTATGTTTTTAATTTCTCTTAAGCTCATTCCATAATTTTGATCCACATTTAGATCCCAAACATCAGGTTTCGAGTAAGTACTTTTATCAAATAAATCTGCACCTTTAATAAATTGTATTGAACCAGTAATCTCTTTAATCATACCCGTTTTTACTTTTAAATAATCATAAAGCATATTATTGGATTCACTGACTTTTTCAACAACAATTAAAAAATTCATTTCATTTGCATTTGTTCCCTGTAAGGTCTGCGTTTCTAACATAACCTGGACTTAAATATTTTACTTTACCCGTAAATTCAACATCATAAGTATGTCCAAAAGATGTGTTTTCTACACCACGAACTATATTAAAATCTACCAATTCTACATTATCAAAAGATTCTTGAGCTATTTTAGTTTTAATTATATTCTGAATTGTCGCATCTTTTGGCAAATCATTACAGGATATAAAAAGCACCAAGAAGCTAAATAATAATGTTTTTTTCATAAAGTATTTATTTTTCGTTTTTCAATTATACTTAATTCGCTTCAGCCATAAATTCCTCGGCTTTTTCTACCATATTATAGCTTCCGCAGAAGAAAGGAACTCTTTGATGCAATTCGGTTGGTTGAATTTCTAAAATTCTTCCAAAACCATCTGTTGCTTTTCCTCCCGCCTGTTCTGCTAAAAATGCCATCGGATTACATTCGTACAACAAACGTAATTTTCCTTTTGGCGCTTTTGAACTTGTCGGATAAATATAAACTCCGCCTTTTATCATATTTCGATGAAAATCGGCTACCAAACTTCCTATATACCTTGAAGTATAAGGTCTATCTCCTTCTTCGCGCTGGCAGTATTTAATATAATTTTTTACTCCCTGCGGAAAATGAACATAATTTCCTTCGTTTACCGAATAGATATTTCCGTTTTCTGGAAATTTCATGTTTGGGTGCGAAAGATAAAATGTACCTATCGCTGGATTTAACGTAAAACCATTCACGCCATGTCCAGTAGTATAAACCAACATCGTTGAAGTTCCATAAATTACATAGCCTGCTGCAACTTGATTGATTCCCGGTTGTAAAAAATCCTCGCTAGTTACCGGAGTTCCTATTGGAGTTACTCTTCTGAAAACAGAAAAGATAGTTCCTACAGAAACATTTACATCAATGTTTGAAGATCCGTCAAGCGGATCCATTAAGATCACGTACTTATTATTATGACTGTTGTCGCTCCCCTGAACAGTAATAAAATCGTCGTTTTCTTCAGAAGCAATACCACAGACAATCTCACGGTTTATTAACGTCTGGATAAATACTTCGTTTGCATAGACATCTAATTTTTGCTGGTCTTCTCCTTGAATATTCTGTTCGCCTGCGGCTCCCACAATATCTACTAAACCCGCTTGGTTTACTTTATGGTTGACAACTTTTGCTTGCCAATCGAATAGAGTTGATAATTCGCGAGAGTTCTCCCGACGAATACTGAAATGCTTTTTGGTTCTCAATAATAAACTCTCCCAGTGTTTTATTGCGTTCTTCCATTTCTAAATCGTTATAGTTTTATTTTTAAGTCACAAATATCGCTTATTTTGTGAGAATGATTTAAAAATTATTTTGTTAGTTTGCTACTATTGTATATTTGCTAATAATCTGCAAAAAGCACTACTTAAAATGAGGCTTTTTTAGATATTAAATAGTTAAAAATAGGAATATATGAATATTAGAAAAGGAAATCCTGAAGATATGAAATCGGTGTTAGGGCTTATTCAGGAGCTGGCAATATTCGAAAAAGAACCCGATGCGGTTGTCATTACAGAAGAGGATTTAGTGCGCGACGGCTTTGGAGAAAAACCATTATTTCATGTTTTTGTAGCAGAGATCGAAAACGAAGAAAAACAAAAGGAAATTGTTGGAATTGCTTTATATTATTATCGCTATTCGACTTGGAAAGGAAAGACAATTCATCTTGAAGATTTGATTGTAAAAGAAAATATGCGAGGCACTGGTTTAGGTTCTGCTCTTTATGCTGAAATCATGAAACAAGGAAGAAGAGATAATGTAAGAAGAGTGGAATGGAATGTTTTGGCATGGAATACACCAGCAGTTAATTTTTACAAGAATTCTGGCGCAAGAATTCTAGAAGACTGGCAAGTTGTACAAATGGATGAAGCAGGAGTTAATTTGTTCTTAGAAAAATTATAAAAAAAATATTTAGCCACAGATTATAAGGATTAAAATGATTTTAAAATCTGTGTAAATCATTTTAATCTGTGGCAAAAAAACAAATACGTAGGTTTCGGTTTGAATCTGAAATCTAAAATCTAAAAATCTATTAATTAAAAAATGAGAGTATTTAAATTTGGTGGTGCATCGGTAAAAGATGCAGATGGAATTAAAAACGTATATGACGTTTTACAGAAAGTAGGTTATGAAGATGTGATTCTTGTAGTTTCAGCTATGGGAAAAACAACAAATGCTCTTGAAGTTGTAATCAAGAATTACTTTGAAAAATCGACAGAATTAAATGCTTCTGTACAAGAAATAAAAAAATACCACAATCAAATCTTATTAGATTTGTTTGAAGATGAAAATCATTCCGTTTTCAATGCTGTAAATGCACAGTTTGCTGAGTTGGAATACTTTTTAGCTCATAATAAATCTCCAAATTACAACTTTGTTTACGATCAAGTGGTAAGTTTTGGTGAATTGATTTCGACTAATATCTTAAGCCATTATATGAATTTCAGAGGAATTCAGACGCAATGGCTTGATGTTCGTAATTTCATTAAAACCAATGCCAACTACAGAGATGCAGAGGTTGATTGGGAAACTACGCAACAAAACATCAGTAAAAATGTACCTAGAAAACAATTAAATATTACACAAGGTTTCTTAGGTGCTGATGAAAATAATTTCACAACGACTCTTGGCCGTGAAGGTTCTGATTATACTGCTGGAATTTTTGCTTACTGCTTAAATGCAGAAAGTGTAACAATCTGGAAAGACGTTCCTGGAGTTATGAATGCCGATCCGCGTTATTTTGAAAATGCAAGTTTGTTAAACCAGATTTCATACCGCGAAGCAATCGAATTAGCTTTTTACGGAGCAACGGTTATTCACCCAAAAACATTACAGCCCTTACAGAAAAAAGAAATTCCGTTATACGTAAAATCTTTTATCAACCCGTTATTAAAAGGAACTTGTGTTTCTAAAGGAGTTGATTTGGAACCGCAATATCCATGTTTTATCGTAAAAAGAGAACAGCTTTTAATTTCTCTTTCATCAATTGATTTCTCTTTCATTATGGAAGAAAACATCAGTGAGATTTTTGGTCTATTCCACGAATTTAAAATCAAAGTAAACTTAATCCAGAACTCTGCAATTAGTTTCTCTGTTTGCGTGGAAGATAAATTTGGAAATTTCCCAGAACTGAATGCTATTCTTTCTAAAAAATTCAAAGTAGAATACAGCGAAAATGTAACTTTATATACAATCCGTCACTTTACAGAAGAGGCTGCGCAAACTGTTGAAGCTAACAAAGAGGTTTTATTGAAACAAGTTAGCCGCGAAACAATGCAAATTGTGACTAAAGAATTAAACTAATATTGCTTTATAAAAGGTAATTATTTCAATTCAAAGATTATTGATAAGGCTTCACTTATGTGGAGCCTTTTTTAGTTTTTGCCTTTATTTAAGTGCTTAATAATAGTCTTTAAATCTTCAATTTGCAACTCATATTGTTTTATGATTTTCCTGTAAACGCTAAGCATTGCAATTTCTGTTTGTCTATCCTTATTCATCAGACTTTCATAAACAGAATCACCTAATCCTTTCTTCACTAATTCTTCTGGGGTAATTTCGAACATTTGGCAAATTTTATTAAAATGAATAGCCCAAGATGTACTCTCCCCTCGTTCCATTCTCGCATAAGCCGATTGGGAAATTTGCAAATGATCTGCCGCCTCTTCTTGTGACATATTCTTTGATTTTCTCAAACCTTTCAGATTATTTCCTACAATTTTATTCATAATTAACAATTTAAAAAACAAATATAAACATAAGAATTATTTTACAATTATTCAGGTTTAGGTTTTTAATAACCGATTTTCGACTAAGATGTTTTTTAAATCACTTATACATTTGTAAGCACATTAAATCTAAATATTAACCAATTAATTCAAATCATTTATGAAGAAATTACAATTAAATAAAATGGAGAATGTAAAAGGAGGAACAAGTGGTAGAGGTTGTATGCTAATGGGGGCAGCATCCGTGATTGCGTGTGCTATACCTGGTGGAGGTTTGATTGCAGGAATAAGTATTTTTGTCTGCAGTCTGCAGCTCAAGATTGTTTTTATGCTGTTCCTGTTGAATCAAAAGAAGCACCTTATGAGATGGCTCTGTAATGTATAAATCTGTAAAAGCTTTTATTTGGTCTATTGTTGGCATTATGTTCTTAGACGCTAACAAACACTTTCTAACAAACAAAATCTTTGAATGTTTAGCTTTTTCACTCATAATTGCGTTAGGCGCTAATATTATTGGAATTATTTTAAATAACAAAAATTCAAATCATGAAAAAATTAAAAAAAGTAATCTTGAAAAAATTAATGGTGGAGTTGTTGCTTGTGGCTGGGTCGGAATTTTAGCCGTCGCTACATATGCATATCCAGGAGGAGGTCTTATTGCTAGCGCAAGTGGATTGAATGGTCAAATCGGAAGATGTTGGAATAGTTAAAAACGAACATCTTAAATGAGATTTATCTATAACTAAAAAAAGCAGTAACTAAAATTGTTGTCGCTTTTTCTTCATAATTCTTCAATATGAAATTTCCATTTATAAAATGGTTCTTGCTTTCCATAGCTACTATTCTGATTACAGAAATTTTCAAAAATTCAATAAAATTTGAAGATTTACTTTACAATTTTCTTTCAGTGCAACTTAATGTTAAGCAAGTTGAAAATTTTATTACCTTTCAAAGAAAATGGCAATGGTTTTCTAATCTGTTTATTCCTTTTCTTTTATTATTAAAAATATTTGTAGTCTCTATTATTTTATATATTGGTCTATTCTTCTGCAACAAAGATTTAAAATTCAATACCATATTAAATTTTGTTCTCAAAGCAGAATTTATTTTTTTATTGGTACCCATCTGTAAAATTATTTGGTTTTACTTTTTTCAAACCACTTATACCCTAGAAGACATTCAATACTTCTATCCATTCTCAGCGTTAAATATAGTTGGTTATAAAGGATTAGAAAATTGGTTTATTTATCCTTTTCAAGTGCTTAATTTGTTTGAACTCTTCTATGTGATTTATTTAGGTTACGAAATTGGAAAACTAACGGATACTAATACAGATTATGGTTTAAAAGTTATTAGTATTAGCTATTTACCAAGTTTATTTATATGGGTTGCAACGATTATGTTTTTCACACTTAATTACAGCTAACATGAAAAAAGCATTCCGAAAGATTCTAATCTTATTAATAATTAGTGCTTCTGTTTGTTTAGGTTTTCAAATAATTTTGAAAATCAATCATAAAAAAGAGATTGAGAAAAACACAAAAATGATTCCTAATTTTTCTTTTTTAGATTTAAATGGAAAGTTGTTTGAAAACAAAAATTTAAAAAAAACAGCTCCTATAATATTTATTTACTTCAACACAGATTGTGAATATTGTAATGAAGAAACCAAAATGATACAGGAGAATATCGAACGATTCAAAAACATTCAGATCATATTTATATCATTTGAAAATATCAATCAGATAAAAAAATTCGCGAAACATTATAAACTAAATCATTATGATAATGTTCATTTTCTGCATGATACAAAAGCTACTTTTGCTTCTACATTTGATGTAAACTCCCTGCCTTGCATTCTACTATATGATCAAAATCAAGAACTCATAGAAAAAATTAAAGGACAAACAAAACCTGAAATCTTGATTAAAAAATTAAAAATAGAATAAATGCCTACATTAGATTTAAAACAAATTACAAAAACGCATATCTTACAGTTAGATCAATCTGATTGCGGTCCATCTTGTTTATTATCTATAATAAAATTATATAATGGAAATAGCTCTCTAGAAAAAATTAGAGAATTAAGCGGTACAACAAAGCAAGGTACGACTATGCTAGGTTTATTTCAAGTCGCTAATAAATTAGGTTTTAATGCTGAAGGATGTGAAGCTGATATAAACTCCCTAATTGAACATAACAAACCTGTCATTCTACATCTATTAATAGAAAATCAATTAGAACATTATGTAGTTTGCTACTGGTACTCTAAAAAAGACGGCTTTTTAATTGGGGATTCAGCAGTGGGAATTTACAATCTATCTATAGAACAATTAGAGAATTTTTGGATTTCTAAAACATGTTTAACTCTTGAACCAAATGATACTTTTATCACGCAAAAAAAACAGCAGAGCGATCAGAAAAAATGGTTTTTAAATCTCTTAAAAGAAGATTATAAATTAATTTGGATTTCAGTTTTACTTGGTGTTTTTGTTGCAGGTCTTGGATTGGCAATGGCTTTGTTTTCTCAAAAACTTGTAGATGATATTCTTCCATCTAATAATATCAAAAAATTAATTTCAGGAATTATTCTTCTGGCCATCCTGCTATCTGCCCGAGTTGGAATATCTACTTTAAGACAATACTTTCTTCTTAAACAATCAAAAGATTTTAATAATAGAATAAATAATTCTTTTTTTAAAGAGCTATTACAACTCCCTAAGTCTTTTTTTGACAATAGAAAAACAGGTGAACTAGTTTCGAGATTAAATGATACGCAACGTATACAAAATGTAATTAAGCTTCTAACAAGCACATTAATAATAGATATATTGGTATCGGTGATTTCAACTGTATTTTTATTTCTCTATTCTTGGAAACTAGGATTAATCTGCATTTTAAGTATTCCTGTTTACTTTTTCATAATTTATCGCAACAATAAAAAAATTCTAGGGTCTCAAAAAAAAGTGATGCAAAGTTCTGCAACTAGTGAGAGCAATTTTATAAATACAATACAAGGAATCTCAACTGTAAAAACAGACAACAAACAATCTATTTTTAATCAACTAAATAGGCAAATTTTTACTCACTATCAAGACCAAATATTTAACCTTGGAAAAATTAACATTTCCCTCTCTTGGCAATCTGGCTTAGCAAATGTTATATTCATAATCGGAATTTTAATTTATACTTCTATACAAGTTTTTAATAATGAAATTAAAATAGGAGAATTAATGGCAATTTTAGGCATCTCTGGCTCTTTGCTTCCTTCAATTGCCAATTTAGCTTTAATATCCATTCCAATAAATGAAGCAAAAGTTGCCTTTAACAGAATGTACGAATTTTCATCTATTGAAAAAGAAAACGAAGACGGCTTAGAAATTTTTGAAATTGAATCTATTTCAATTCAAAATCTCTCTTTTAGATTTGCAGGAAGAAGCGAACTTTTCCACAGTATTGATATTGAAATTTCAAAAAGAAAATTAACTGCTATCGTTGGCGAAAGTGGGAATGGAAAAAGCACTCTCGGACAAATATTGCAACGTTTTTATGATTATGAAAATGGAAACATTATTGTAAATAATCAATACAATTTAAGAGAAATAAAACTTGAAAGTTATAGAAATCTATTAGGCGTAATCCCTCAAGAAATTACAATATTTAACGGAACTGTCATTGATAACATTCTTCTAGGAACTGAAAATACTCCCGAAAATATTTTAAATTTTATCCACGAATATGGATTTGAATTTTACATTAATCAATTGCCTCAAGGTTTAATGACCATTGTAGGCGAAGAGGGAATTAATCTAAGTGGCGGGCAAAAACAAATTATTGCATTAGCCAGAGCATTATACAAAAAACCTCAATTTTTAATTATGGATGAAGCCACTTCTGCCATGGATAGAAATACTGAAAATTTTACCATGCAATTACTTCAAAAAGTAAAATCAGATTGTGCTGTATTATTCATTTCTCATCGCCTAAACAAACTTAAAAATATAGCTGATACTATTTACATATTAGAAAATAAAACAATATCTAAATTTGGCAATCATGAAGAATTAGTGAAATCTAACAATTTTTATAGTGAGTATTGGAAAGAATACTAAGTAACCCATTATTACAATTAAATAACCTTTTTGTGTCGAAAGAATTTTCTTCTATTAATCTGTTTTTGATTATATTTACTTTTCTTTCTAAAGAACTAAAAATGACAAAAAAGAACTTCTTACTTGTTTTCATTGCTCTTGGTTTATTATACATTGCTATTTCTTTAAGTCTGCTACTCACAAAGATGCTAAAGATATTTCTTACTCCGATTTTAAATTAGTAATTGGCCCGTTTCTTTCTACAATTGCAATTCTCATTACATATACACAATTGAAAAGAAGAAAAAATTAATTAGTTACCTCGCCCTACTATTTTCTGACTGTTCAACTTCTGTTTTTTTATACGTTGTCTTTTTTGAATCTCCGAAATTGTATGTTGCAATTAGTTTAAAATAATCTGTACTATACGTTCGATGATAATAAATTTGCGTTTGTCCGACATTATAATCGCCAGAAACCATAAACTTATGAAAGATGTCGTTTGCTGTAAAATTGAGTTTTAATGCATCTTTAAAAAAGTTTCTCTCTATTCCTAAAGTTATAGTTGAACGGCCATTTTCGTTTCCTAACCCATAGCTTCTATCACTTAAATACCAAGCCAAAAGTTGGAGTTTAAAAAGTTTAAGAATCGTAAATGTATTATTAGTATATAAATAAATTTGAGGCTCTACAGGACTAAAAGCAAATGCATAAAAATTATCTACCGATTTCTGCCATGTAATGCTAGCTGTATTAACAGAATTCCACCATTTAATATCGAAAGCTCTAGAAAGTGAGGCGAAAAAAGTATGTCCTTTTTCGAGATTCAATGCCCTTAAAATATAGCTATTTGGTGTGTCTCCGCGCAAAGCGGCTGCCGAAATGGGATCAATTTTATAAGTGTACCCAACTTTAAAATCGAACTTTTTGTACATCGTACCTATTTCAAAAGCATGTGTTTTTTCTGGAAGCAAATTCGGGTTTCCTTCAATCGTTGTAAAAGGATCTTGATAAATTACATACGGATTTAAAGCCTGATATCTAGGTCTTGTAATTCTGGAAACATAAGAAAAATGTCCTTTCCAATCTTCTGAAAGATTAAAATTTAAAAGTGCGTTTGGAAAAAAATTGCCGTACGATTTATCAAATTTCTGAGTTCCGTTGGCATCTGTAAACAAATCATAACTTGTTTTTTCTCCTCTTACACCAAGCGAAAAATTAACCTTTTCATTCAATGTCCCGGTATAATTTAAATATGCACCAGTAATTTTTTCATTGTATTCAAAATCACTCGAAAGCTCATCGTCGAGCTCAAAATTTATTTCATCATCAGAAATCAAAAAATCTGTTCCCGAGTTTATCGTCGCGTGACTAAACTTTGCTCCTATTTCTAGTTTTGTTTTTTCGTTTATTTTCTTCGAATAATCGGCTTGAACTGCAATTATATTAATTCGGCTTCCCACATTATTCTTTAAATATCTTTCGGCATCTGTTTCCTCAATCTCACTATTTTCATCAATAAAATCTCTTATGGTTTGATTGTAATTTGAAAATTGCGATCCAATAAATAGTGTTGAGCCTTTCCTGGTTGTCAAATTATAGTTCAAATTGATGAACTGATTTAATAAAACATCATTTCGGTCAACATCTGTGGCATAAAAACTTTTTCCTGAATTGTTGGTTATAGAATTTCTACTTTCTGTAATTCCGCCCAAATCATTCACATTGCCACTATAAGCCAATGAAATATAGTTGTTTGGAGAAAAAGTATACTGAAGTCCGAATCCGAAATTCGAAAAATTATTAAATCTTCTTTTCCAGTCGGTTGTCAATTCAGATTTCATAAAATCATCAGGATCTGGACGCGTTCTCGTTGTGTACAGCAATTCGCGATTTCTTCCTAACTGCAAACCGTAATTGGTTACAAAAGAGAATTTTCCTTTAGAATAATTAAAATCTAAAAGCGTATTATAAAGCGTCCCTCCAAATTTAGAAACTGTGACGTGCTGATTGACAGCGCCCATCATGCCACTTTCAATGTTTTGTTTGGTAATAATATTGATAACTGCTTTTCCTTCTGCATCGTATCTAGCGGAAGGATTGGAAATGACTTCAATCTTTTGAATCTGCGAAACCGGAATTGCCGCAAAGCGCTCATAATTTATCAAAACTCCGTTGAGATAAATAATGGCTTCACCTTTTCCAACAACGCTGATTTCTCCGTCGGCAACCACAACATTGGACACTCTTCCAAGCAATTCGATTACCGAACTGCTTGTAGCCAGAACAGTTCCGTTTACGTTGACATCAATATTTCCGTTTGATCTGTATTTTAGCAATGAAGTCTGATTTTTTATAACTACTTCATTTAACTCATTTTGCTCTTTTTCTTTCTCTTTCTCTTTCTCTTTCTCTTTCTCCTTTTCTTTAACAATTATAGTATCTTGAGCAGACTTTAATAGTTTTTTTCCAAGGATTACATCATCACTATAATAGCTTTTATCTTTAACGTTTTTTATGCGTTGCGCTTTTATTTCTATTGATGAAAAAATTAGAAAAAAAACATAAAGGATAACCAATTTTAGAAATCTCATAAACTTTAATAATTAACGGTTTGACTTTTATTTGAAACAAAAGTCATCCGAAAATCAATAAATGAGATTGTAAAAAGCGAAATCGGGAGTACGAATTTATAAATTCACACTCTATTTCATGACTGCAAAGCCTGAATTTGGTAATTAAGAGGCGTTGTACCAGTATGTTTTTTGAAAGCGGCAAAAAAGGTCGATTTAGAATTAAAACCAACATCGTAACCAACAGATTCTAGTGTTAATTTATCTGTAGAAGTAATTATTCTACAAGCTTCATTGATTCTAAATTCGTTTACAAAACTGGTAAAATTCTTTCCTAAATTGTTATTCAAAAACTGCGATAGCTGATGACTTGAAATATTAATTTCTTTAGACAAATCTTGAAGCGTTAAGTTTGGATTTTTATACAAACTTTTTTCAAACATCGCATTTTCTAGTTTTTCTGACCATATTGTTGCTTCTGTTGCCTCTATTTTTTTATTGGAAATCTTTCCATTTAATAAAAATAAATCGTCTGTTTTTTTTCTGTATAAAAGAATCGAAATTCCTAAATATAAAATAAATGAAAAAACCACTGCACCGCTTATGTAAGTTGCTGCAGAAGCTCCCATAATAGCCAAGAAATAAAATAGAAATAAGAGAAAGTTTCCAAAATAAAGCATTGAAAACCATATTTCGGCTGGAGTATTTTTTTCTTTTCTGCTCAAGATTTTTTTCAGCACACCGCGAAGTTCGTAGCCAGCAAATGCAATGTAAACAAACCACTGAAAATAAATGATTCTTATAAAATAGCCATTCCAAAATTTCGGATATACTTCATATGGATACAAAATACCAACAGCAATGATTAAAGTTCCCCAAAATGCCAATATAAATTTCCATGATTTGGGCATAATCTGCACTTCATCTATTGCCGCTTTGATGAAATAATACAAACATGGCCCGATAAAAAAACAAGCTGTAAGTCCGAATTGGAGATACATTTTTGGCAATTCTGGATGAAAATAAACAAATACAGATTTTGCAATACGAATACTTAGCGCAAATAAAAGCGCACCCAAAAAATAATTCGTCAGGTATTTTTTCTTGGTAAAAAAGAAAAAATAAATCCCGAGAATAATTCCATTGAAAGCTCCCAAAGCACTAAAAAAGAATAAAAGTTCTTTGCTAGTATCCATAATTTAAATTGATTATATCCTAAACAAAGCTAAAATATTATTTTTAAATGGAAATTAATTAACTTTATAATAGCCCAATAATTCGAAAAATTATGAAAAACATTAACGACCCAAGCGAAGAAACTAAAAACCGATGGGAAAATGATCCCAATAATTGGATTTGGGGAATGTTTTATTATAATCCGAAAGATAAAAGATCTTATTTTCCAAAACGAATAAAGGAATTTGGATGGCATGCCAATTACGCAAATCCTATTTTTATTGTAATTATCGCGTTTTTAGCCTTAATAATTCTACTTTTCATTAAATATGCAAAATAAGAATTGGCACTTCTTTTCTCATCTCTAAAACTACATTTTCCGACACAACAATTCCCAATTATAAATACTACTTTTGACTTTTTAGAGTTAAAGTATTTATGTTGAAAAAATTACTGTTTTTGACGGTTTTCTTCTGGTTTTCTGCGCTTCAGGCTCAAGAAACCGAATCACTGTACAAAACAAAAAAAGTAATTGTTTCAAAAGATACTATTCGGCTTGAAAAAGTAGCCATCAACTCTGGATTTTTTCAAATTCTAAATACTAAAAACGAACCTATCGATTCAACTTTTTATAAAGTCGATTTTCAAAAAGGATATTTGCTTTTAAATGAAAAATATCCATCGGTTTCAGATACTTTAATTGTCAACTATCTTAATTATCCCGATTTCTTAACCAAAGAATACAGTCTTTATAAATCGGATCAGATTGTAAGTGGCGATGTCGGAACAGAAAAACTTTACCGAATAGATAATAACTCAAATGGCAAAAAAGTAACACCTTTTGACGGTCTAGAAACTTCTGGAAGTATTACCCGCGGTGTTACAATTGGCAATAATCAGAGTACGGTTTTAAACTCCAATTTAGATTTACAAATTACAGGAAAACTTTCAGATAAAGTAAGCTTAAGAGCTTCGCTCCAAGACAATAATATTCCGTTGCAAGATGGCGGTTATTCGCAAAAACTCGATCAGTTTGATAATATTTTCATTGAACTATTCAGCAATGATTGGAACATTCGCGCCGGCGATGTTTTTTTAGAAAATAGAAAAACACAATTTTTAAGTTTCAATAAAAAAGTTCAAGGACTTTCGGCAAACTTTGATTTTGATACCGAAACAAGCAAAACTAATGTTTTTGCTTCGGTCGCTTTTGTAAAAGGCCAATATGCCAAAAGTACTTTTACAGGTCAGGAAGGAAATCAAGGCCCGTATAAATTAAAAGGTCAGAATGGCGAATTGTATGTTTTGGTAATTTCTGGTTCGGAGCGAGTTTATGTAAATGGCGTTTTATTAAAAAGAGGAGAAAACAATGATTATGTGATTGATTATAATGCTGGAGAAATTGTCTTCACTTCACTTTTTACCATTACTTCAGAAATGCGTATCAATGTCGAATACCAATATTCTGAACGAAATTACAACCGATTAGTCACTTACGCTGGTGCAACTCACGAAAATAAAAATTGGAGTTTTGGCGGTTATTTGTATTCAGAAAATGATATGAAAAATCAGCCTTTACAGCAAAATCTATCTCCAGAACAAGTTCAGATTTTGAGTCAGGCGGGCGATGATGTCAATTTGATGAAAGCACCTTCTGCTTACGAAGACACTTATGCCGACAATAAAATTTTATACAAAAAAATACTCGTCAATTCGGTCGAAGTTTATGAATATTCTAACAATCCGGCGGATGTTTTGTATAACGTTAGGTTTAGTCAAGTTGGTGCAAATACAGGAAATTATATTATTCAGAACAATAATTCTGTTGAGCGTATTTATCAATATGTCGAACCAATAAACGGTGTTCTTCAAGGAAATTACGAACCAATCGTACAGCTTGTTGCGCCAATAAAACTTCAAGTGGCAACATTTTTAGGAAAATACAATCCTAATGAGAAAACATTGGTTGACTTTGAATTGGCTGTAAGCAACAATGACCAAAATTTATTTTCTGATATTGATGATTCTAACAACGAAGGAATTGCTTTTAAAACCAATCTTAAAAAACGTCTTTTCTCTAAAAGTTGGAGTTTAGATGCTTTCGCGAATTATCAATACGTGCGACAAAATTTTAAATCGGTTGAGCGTTTGTATAATATTGAGTTTAATCGCGATTGGAATTTAACGGGAACACTTTTGGGCAATCAAAGTCTTTTGGTTACAGGTTTAAATTTTGATTTATTTTCTAAAAATAAAACTTCAAATATTGGTTTATTGACATATCAATTCGAAAAATTGGATTTTAGCGAAAGCTATTCTGGCGTTAGACATACGACAAATGCTTTATTCAAATTGAAAAATTGGACAGTTGAGAACAGCGGAAGTTTCCTTAATACTGATGCTACATCTTCGACTTCAAAATTCATTAGAAACCAAACTAGAACCAAATATCATTTTGGCAAAAATTGGGTTGGAGGAAGTATGCAACTAGAAGACAATCAACAAAAAGATAAAATCACCAATCAGTTTTCGGCGTTAAGCCAAAGATTTTCAGAATATGGATTTTTTACAGGACGTGGCGACAGCACTAAAGTTTTCGTGGAAGTTGGTTTTCTCCAAAGACGCAACGATAGTTTGCAAAATGGATTATTACAGCATGTAAACAATTCGCAAACTTATTATTTAAGATCGAAATTAATTCAGACCAAAAAGACCGATTTAGCAGTTTATGCCAGTTATCGAAATTTAGATTTTACAGATCAATCTAGGCAGAATGAACCGTCATTAAATTCAAGGATTTTATACAATGATCGTTTTTTTAATCAGCTCATGCAAATTGGAACGACTTACGAAACCAGTTCTGGAACTATTGCACAACAAGAATTTACATACGTAGAAGTTCCAACTGGACAAGGAGTTTACACTTGGAACGATTATAACGGAAACGGAATTCAGGAATTGGAAGAGTTTGAAATTGCCGTTTACCAAGACCAAGCGAGATATGTGAGAGTCTTTTTGCCGAATCAGATTTATATTAAAACCAATCAAAACAAGTTTTCGCAATCATTAACCTTGAATCCGCTACAGTGGCAAAATGAAAAAGGTTTCAAAAAACTGTTGTCTTATTTCTATAATCAGACTTCTTTTATAATGGATCGAAAGGTAAAAAGCGAAGGCGAAAAACTAGAACTTAATCCGTTTAATTCCTCAGAGGAAAATATTTTAGGACTGAATTCGAGTTTTAGAAACAGTTTATTTTACAATCGAGGCAAGCAAAAACATTCTGTTACGTATTCTTATTTGGTAAACAAAGGCAAAAGTTTGCTTTCTATCGGCTCACAAAACGTCCAGAATTATTCGCATCAAATTCAATACACACATTTATATCAAAAAAGCTGGCTGTTTAATTTCTTTACCAAAACCATAAAAACCGATTTGGTTTCTAAAGATTTTACAGAGAAAAACTATGATATTCAAGGTTGGCAATTGGCGCCCAAAGTGAGTTATTTATTTTCTAAAAACACCAAATTGGATTTCTTTTATGAACTTCAAAGCAAGAAAAACCAAATTGGAAATTTCGAAACTTTGGACCAAAACAGAATCGGAACTTCTTTTTCTTATGCAGGTGAAAGGAAAGTAACCGTAAATGGCGAATTTTCTTTTTATGAAAATAAATTTAATGGAAACGAGTTTTCGTCTGTAGGTTTTCACATGCTGGAAGGGCTTCAAGCAGGATCAAATTTGGTTTGGAAACTTCTTCTACAAAAGAACATTACGTCTTTTTTGGATGTTAATTTAAATTATCAAGGACGCAAAAGCGATACTGGATCTACCATTCATACAGGAAATGTTCAGCTTCGTGCATATTTTTAATTGGTTGCGAAAAAGATGACAATAAATTGTTTAATTTTAATTGAAATTTAAATATCTAACCCTATGAAAAAATTAGTATTGTTCTGTTTAATGGTTGTTTTCTCTTCTAATTTTTATGCACAAGAAACAACTGCAAAAACTACAAAAAGTAAAACAGAAGCTTCAGCAAAAAAAGCAAAAACAACTGCAGACAAAGCTTCGGCTGATGCCAAAAAAGAAGCCACAAAATCTAAAAAAGCTGCTGACGATGCAAAAGCGAGCTTCGTCTAAAGCAAAGAAAGAAACTGCAGACGCAGCAAAAAAGACAGCAGACAAACAAGCTACAAAAGCTAAAGCTGATGCAAAAAAAGCTACTATAGAATCTGACAAAGCGAAAAGCACTGCTGACAAAGCAAAAACAAGCGCAGATAAAGCTAAAGCCGATGCAAAAAGCTCTACTGCAAAAGCTGACGCCGCTAAGAAAGATGCCACAGTTGCTAAAAAATCGGCAACTAAGACTTTAAAGGAAACTAACGAAAAAGCACCTGCTGTTCCAGATAAAGTTACTGGCGAATACAATGGTAAAAAAGTATATACTGGACCAAGAGGCGGTAAATACTACATTAACAAAAATGGTAATAAAACGTATATTCAGGATTAAATTTCTAAGATGCTGAGACTCTAAGTCGCTAAGTTTCTAAGATTAACAAAAGAAGCCGAACTAATAGTTCGGCTTCTTTTGTTTAACAGAAAATCTTTGAACTTAGCAACTTAGCATCTTAGAAACTTAGAACCTTAAATTAATAATTTAGTAATACCCTCGAAATAACATAAAAAACATATTTGTCTATCTTCGTTTTTAAAACGTGTTAAAAATGAGCATAGATTATTCTGCGAATAAAACTATTTTAATTGCTCCATTAAATTGGGGACTTGGACATGCCACTAGATGCATTCCTATTATCAAAGCGCTTCAAGAGAATAATTACATTCCTATTATTGCTTCAGACGGAATTGCATTGTCTTTATTGCGAAAAGAATTTCCTTATATACAAACTTTAGAATTGCCTTCTTACCATATTGAATATGCAAAGAATGGTAAAAACTTTAAATGGAAGCTGATCAAAAATCTTCCAAAAATGATTACTGCCGTTTTGGATGAGAAAAAAATGATCAATCATTGGATTAAAAAACATGGTATTGACGGCATCATCTCAGACAATAGATTAGGAGTTTTCAGCAAGAAAGTGCCTTCTGTTTTTATTACGCATCAACTGAATGTAATGACAGGAAATACAACTTGGTTTACAAGTAAATGCCATCAGTATTTCATTAAAAAATATAATGAATGCTGGGTTCCCGATACTAATGAAAAAATAAACTTGACAGGAGATTTAGGTCATTTAAAATCGAATGAACTAAATCTAAAATATATCGGTCCGTTAAGCCGAATGAAGAAAAAGGATACTCCAAAAATATATGATTTAATGATTATATTGTCTGGACCAGAACCGCAACGTACTTTCTTGGATGAAAAACTGCAAAAAGAAGGCGCAAATTATCCTGGAAAAGTTGTTTTTGTACAAGGTGTTGTAGAAAAAACACAGACTAAAAGAGAATCAGGGAATGTTACCTATTATAATTTTATGAATTCTAAACAGTTAGAACAGACTTTTAATGAAAGTGAATTTGTTTTATGCCGTTCTGGATATACAACTGTAATGGATTTGGCAAAACTAGGCAAAAAAGCCTTTTTTATTCCGACACCTGGTCAATATGAACAGGAATATCTAGCCATAAAACTTCAGGAAGAAAATCTTGTACCTTATGCAATGCAAGACGACTTTAGTATTGAAGATTTATCAAAAGTAAAGTCGTTTAAAGGACTAACTCAATTTGAAAACAACATTGACTGGGATTCTCTATTTAAGGTTTTTGAAGACAAAACTGCATAATTGCACGCTGATAAAACGGATTTATAAGTTGTTTATACTATAAAAAAACCTCCAGTTAAAGCTGGAGGTTTTTCATTTTTTATATAAAGAAATCAGTTTTCATAAGCGTCTTTGCGACAGCAAATGCGTCTAATCGGTGTCGATTTAGAAGTTAAACTGCGCTTGTAATCTAAGCACATTTCCTTGTTGTCTGTTTATTGGAAGTGCACTGTCTACAAAGCTTCTGTCTGCCACTACATATTCAGCAGTTAGCTCAAATGCTTTGATTGGTTGCCATTCTATGCCAAATTCGTAATCTCTAACGACGTAGCTTCTAGCATCTTTTTCGTATTTTTTTCCTCCGTCATAATATTGAAATTTGGCGAAAGGGTAAATACAGCTGCTTTTTAATATCCCATTTATAGTTTAATAGAACATAACCACCGTTCAAATCGGTTTGGTCAATGGTATTTGTAAGAGTATTGTATCTAGGTCCAGTTCCTATATTATATTCTGTCTGGATTCCGAATGGTCTTGGATATAAAACGAAAGTTGCTCCAACTCTCTGATCTTTTACATATTGAGGATCGTTAACAATAACTCCTGACGAAACTTCTCCCGTAAAAGCCCATTTACCAGTATAAGCCTGAATTCCTGGTTCTATAATCTGACTTCCAATAACAAAAGGATATGTTACTCTTGCCACAACATTTAAGTCTCTGTTTCCGTCCAATTTATTTGCAATCTGACCATTGTAAACTCCAAAAGCAAAAACACCAAAATCTCCAGAACCTTTGTAACCATCTTTAACCAGCATTTCAAAACGCTGTCTAATTTCGGCTGGAGCCCAGTAAAAGAATATTCCTAAATCACGTTCATTTAAGATTGAAGAGTTTATTGCATCCGCACGGTCTAAAGTTAAACGCTGTGAACTTGATTGCATATTTTCAAATCCATACGGAATTTTACTTTGTCCAACACGAACACGATATTCTTTTTTCTTGTCGAAAGAAAGATCAAAATACAAGTCACGAATCTGCACAAAATTATTAATTCCACTTGCCGGTGAACTTGCAAAATCGGGTTGAAAATAGAAAAATACATTCGGATGCACTTGTCCAGAAAACACTAAACGGGCACGGCGAATAAAAAGTCCGTTATTTGCTTTGGCATCTGGAGCTGTAGAAGTAGTCCCCCAAGATCTATCACATTGTTCGCAAGAAACTTTATCGTTTGTAGATAATAGACCATTGTATCTAATCTGTGCGTAACCTCTTAAGGAGATTCTATCGTACCAATGTTCTTCAACTCCTCCTCCAGACTTGGTTTCTGGAAGTTTTGCTTTGTTTATAGAATCTAAAATACGCATTACTTCGTTTTTTACATCCTGTTTATTCAGCTCTTGCTTATTTGTTTCTTGTGCATTGACTGCACAAGTTAGCAGTAATAAAACGGCTAATAGTTTTCTTTTTATCATTAGTTCTGTAATTCCCTTAATTTCAGGATGCAAAGATGGAGCACCTATGTTAAGAAATCATTAACCAGATGTTACTATAATAAAAATTTAATGTTATGGCCTAAATCGGAATGTTTATTTATTGTTAAACACCTTTGTTTTAGGGCTTTTAGCAAAACTGCCGTTACGATTTTTTAACGTCAATTTTTGTCGTTTTATTTGCTTTTTCGAGTGTAAAAGAGAATTCAGAGCCAATTCCGAACTCACTTTCTACGTAAACTTTCTCTTTATGAGCTTCAATAATATGTTTTACAATCGCCAATCCTAAACCAGAACCGCCTTCAGATCTTGTACCGCTTTTATCTACTCTGTAAAAACGTTCAAAAAGTCTTGGAATGTTTTGTTTTTCAACACCTTCTCCGTTATCACTAATACGTATTAAAACTTTTTTCTTGGTTAAATTTACTACGCCAACTTCAGTCAAACCGCCTTCTTTTCCGTATTTAATAGAATTCACAATCAGATTTTCCAACACTTGTTGAATTCTGTCTTGATCTCCTCTTATCATTACAGACTGTACATTTTTGCTTTCAAAAGCTAGTTTAATTTTCTTTTTGTCTGCCTTCATTTCTAAAAGCTCAAAGACATTCTGAATCAATTCAACAACATCAAAATCAGTCATATTTAAATCTAAATCTCCCGATTCTAATTTGGTAATCATATCCAAATCTTCAACAATATATATAAGACGCTCTACTCCTTTTTCGGCACGTTTTAAATATTTTTTTCTGATATTTTTATCATCCATTGCTCCATCAAGCAAAGTAGAAACATAACCTTGAACGGTAAATAAAGGGTTTTTAATTCGTGCGAAACGTTTCCTAAAAACTCTCTTCTATATTGTTCACGAATTTCGAGCATTTCAATTTCGAGCTTTTTATCGGTTGCAAACTTTTTCACTTCACGCGAAAGCGTTTCCATATCCGTATTAATCGGCTGATTGATTAATGTTGTGGATTCTAGCAACGAAACCTCATCGTAAATTTTCTTCACTCTTCGGTAAATAAAGCGTTCTACACGATATTGTAAAACCAGAAAAGAAAAAATATAGATTACGATTATGAAAATTATTCCAAACGCAACTTGATGTTTTAATTGATTTTTATAAAATAATGACATTAACATCAGTACAAATGCTGTTGTAAAGAGACTGATATACAATGCCGATTTTATCGCGAATTTGTATGTTTTTTTAAAATTAATTTTCATTGATAATTTTAACCATTAAGAGATTAAGAGAAATTAAGTGTAATTCAAAAACCATATAAAAAACTGAAGTTCGGATAAACTTCAGCTCCTTATATGGTTTAAATGTATTGAATATTTTTAAAAGAATTTGAATGGATTTAAATCTTAACCAAATCCCAAAGAGTCTTAGTAACTTAGCACCTCAGAATCTTAGCATCTTAAAAATACTAAACTTCAAATTTGTAACCAACACCTTTTATAGTTTTAAAAAGATCTTCGCCTATTTTTTCGCGCAGTTTTCTGATGTGAACGTCAATTGTTCTTCCTCCAACTACAACTTCATTACCCCAAACTTTATCCAAGATTTCGTCTCTTTTAAAAACTTTCCCTGGTTTTGAAGCCAATAGATAAAACAATTCGAATTCTTTTCTTGGCAAAGCAATTTCTACATTGCCTTTTATGATTTTGTATTCCTCACGGTTAATCTCGATTCCGCCTACATTTAAAGTATCTGTAACAACTTCTTGTTCTTTTAACCTTCTTAACAGAGCCTTTACTTTTGATACCAACAATTTTGGTTTAATTGGCTTGGTAATGTAGTCATCTGCACCAGCATCAAAACCAGCCACTTGAGAATAATCTTCACTTCTTGCTGTAAGAAATGTTATGATAACATTATTTAATTCTGGAATTTTTCTAATATGCTCGCAAGCCTCCATTCCGTCCATTTCTGCCATCATCACGTCCATAATGATTAATTCTGGCGACTCTTTCTGCGCTTTTGCTATAGCATCTTTTCCATTAGAAGCTGTAACAATCTGGTAGCCTTCCTGAGCAAGGTTATAGCCAACGATTTCTAAGATATCTGGTTCGTCGTCAACTAATAAAATCTTAGTTTGTGTTTTTTTCATAAATAGCAAAAATTGAGATTTTTATATCGAAACTTCTTCATTAAACATTCGATATTTCTTATTTCACAGGGTAAATATACTAACAAAAGAACCTTTAAAAAATGGTGTTAACCGTAATTTAATCTCGTAACAATTTGATAATCTTAACAACACAAAAACATAACAAGTCGGTAACATGGACTTCACAGAGCGGTTCTTTCTTTGCACAAAAATAATTAAGACACAAACACAACACTGAAAAAAAATGAAATTCAATTTAAGATTTCTCTTTATTGCATTATTTATCTGTACGATCTCGATCGCGCAAAACAAAGGTACGATTTCTGGAGTTCTAACTGACAAAGATATGAACAACGCATCTCTACCATTTGCTAATGTTTTAGTTAAAGGTACAAATATTAGCGCAAATACCGACGTAGACGGAAAATATTCCTTAAGCGTAAATCCTGGAAACTATACTTTAATCTTTAGTTTTTTAGGATATGAATCTGTAGAAGCTCCTGTTGCTGTAAAAGCAAATGAAACTGTAGTGGTTAATCAAGGACTTTCATCAGGAAGTTATACTCTTAAAGATGTAGTGGTTCAAGCTTCAACTGGAGGCAAACAAAAAGAATCTGCTTTACTTCTAGAACAAAAAAATGCTGTAGATATTAAACAAGCTATTGGTGCACAAGAACTTTCTAAAAAAGGTGTGAGCGATGTTGCCAATGCTGTTGTAAAAACTACTGGTATTACTAAACAAGAAGGAACCAATAACATTTTTGTGAGAGGTTTAGGAGATCGTTACAACTCTACAACAATGAATGGACTTCCAATTCCATCAAATGATCCTGAGAAGAAAAACATCAATTTAGATATTTTCTCAACAGATATTATTGAATATGTTTCTATCGACAAAGTATACAACGGAAAATTCTTTGGAGATTTTGCTGGAGGAAATGTTGACATCGTTTCAAAAGATTACAAAGGGAACGGTTTCTTAAAAATTGATTTTGAATCAAAAATAAATACAAACGCTATTAGCGAAAACAATTTTACTTTACAAAAAGGACCAAATGCTTTTGGATTTAGCAAAGCTGAAATCCCAAATAATCCTTTGACACAATACAATTACGGTTCTTTGCAATTTGACAAAAAGACGCCAATTGGAGGATCTTTTGGAATCTCAGGTGGTGATTCTTATAACGTTGGTGAAGAAGGAAAAATCAATATCTTCGGAACTGCATCTTTCACAAACGAATATGCTTCAAGAACAGAAGGTATTGCAAGAGGTAGTGTTAATGCTGCTGGTGTTGCTGGAAAAGATTTGGATTACAACTATCTTTCATACAATACAAACACTACTGCAATGTTTAATGCTGGATACAAAATTAACAGCAATAACAAGATTAACTTCAATACTTTGTTCATCAATACCTCTACTCAAAGAAAAGAAGAATCAAGAGGTTATATTGTTGACTTAGCAAACGAAGGAAACGGATACATCCGAAGAAATGAATATGAAAAATCGGCTTTATGGGTAAACCAATTATTAGGAGAGCACAAATTAAGCGATAGAAGCACATTTAACTGGGGCGGATCTTTTAATACTGTAAAACAAGATATTCCAGACAGAACATACAACACTATGAATGTTCTTGACCAAGGTTATGTAATCAACTCTCAATCTGCGCCAAACAACCACCGTTATTTTCAAACTTTAAAGGAAAACGAATTAGCGGCAAATTTATCTGTAAACTACAAATTCAATAAAAATGAAGAAGGAGATTACAAAGGAAAATTTACTTTAGGCTACAACGGAAGGTTTAAAAACAGAGATTTTGAGGCAACTCAATTCAACTTTAAAACTACAACATTCCCAGTTTCTCATACAGGTGATATCGTAGACCCAAATAACTTGGATTTATTCTACAACCAACAAAACTTGGATAACAACTTCTTTACCATTTCTACTTTCCGTGGAGGACCAGAAGTTCCAAACGCACTTGACCCACAAACATATAATGGAGACTTGACTATTAATGGAGGTTTCTTAAATACAGAATACAAATTCAACAATAAATTTACTGCAGTTTTAGGATTAAGAGCTGAAGTTATTACACAAACTGTTGACTGGAGTACGCAGTTAGATCCTGCAGGAGGAAGCGATAAATTAGACAAAACAGCTTTCTTACCAAGTTTGGTATTGAAATATGAACTTAACGAAAAACAAAATTTACGTTTCGGATTCAGTAAAACTTATACATTGCCACAATTCAAAGAAAGATCTCCTTTTATCTACGAAGAATTTTTACAAGCTAAAATTGGTAACCCATTTTTATATGCTTCAGATGATTACAACTTTGACTTAAAATGGGAAATATTCCCGAACAGTGATGAAGTTCTTTCTGTAACAGGTTTCGGAAAATACATCTTAAACCCAATTAACGAGGTAGTTATTAACTCTTCTACAAATGATATCTCTTATGTAAACTCAGGAGATTATGGTTATGTAGCTGGAGCAGAGGTAGAATACAAGAAAACACTTTTTAATTTCGATAGCGAAAATGCTAAAAAATTAACTGGAGGAATCAACGTATCTTACTTATACAGCAAACAAGAGCTGAATAACGAAAAAGTTCAAGAAGAAACACAAGGAACACGTCCAACTACTTTTACCAACACAACAGGTAAATTTACAGGAGCTTCTCCTTTGTTATTAAATGCCGATTTATCTTTCTTCAACGAATGGAATGACAAAAAAAGCAATTTGACAACAACTATAGCTTACAATTATTTCTCTGACCGAGTAAATGCAATTGGTACATTAGAAAAAGGTGATTTAGTTGACAAAGCTGTTGGTTCATTAGACTTTATTGCAAAATCGAAATTGAACAAAAACTATAGCCTTGGTTTTGTTGCAAAAAACTTACTTAACCCAACTATAGACAGAGTTCAAGAAAACAAATCGGGCGATGTAAGCGTTTTGAGCTACAAAAAAGGATTGAATTTAAGCCTACAGTTTAGTTACGAGTTCTAAACCGAAAAAATATTTAATTAAAAAAGACAGCTTCTAAAAGCTGTCTTTTTTTTGCTCTTTAATTCAAAATATTTCCTTAACAAATTAACATTTCCTTAATATAAAGCATTCGTTTTGTTAAACTAACAATTACAGTAGCTTAACACCTGAAAAAGATTTCTAATCCATCTTTGCAACAGAAATTAAACACAAAAAAAATTATTAAAACGATTATGAAAAAATCAATTTTAAATTTCGTTACAGTTTTTGCTTTATCAGGAGTTTTGCTTACAAGCTGTTCTTCTAACGATGATGATAAAAAACCAACTTCTACGTTTACAGCAGATCCTGCTAATTTTCAAGGAAAAATTACTGATGGTGAAGTAATTCTTGATGCTACTAAAACGTACAAATTAACTGGAGCTATTAAAGTAGAAAATGGTGCTACTTTGACAATTCCTGCTGGAACAGTAATTGAAGGAACAGGTGGAACTGCTTGCTTACATCGCAGTTGCGCAAGGTGGTAAAATCAACGTAAACGGTACTGCTTGCTAAACCAGTTATTATGACTGCTTCTGTAAAAGTTGCTGGTAAATGGGGTGGATTAGTAATTTGTGGAAAAGCGCCAATCAACCGTGATAATGGTAAGACTACTACAGCTACATCTGAAGTTGCTGAGTTAACTTATGGTGGAACTGTTGCTAATGACAATTCAGGTTCTATTAAATATTTAAGAATTGAGTACGCTGGTGCTGCTTTCAATACTGAAAAAGAATTCAACGGACTTTCATTCTTCGGAGTTGGTTCAGGTACAACTGTTGAAAATGTACAAGCTTACTACGGAGCTGATGACGGATTTGAATTCTTCGGAGGAACTGTAAATACTAAAAACTTAATCTCTATCGGTAACGAAGATGACCAATTTGACTGGACTGAAGGATGGAGTGGAACAAACGAAAACTGGTACGGTAAATTAGATTTCGGAAAAGGAAACAGAGGAATTGAAGCTGATAACTTCGAATTTGGATATGCTTTTGCTCCAATCTCTAACCCAACTATTACAAACTTAACTCTTGTTGGACCTGGAAGTACAGCTTCTACAGCAAACTTCCAAGAAAACCAAGCTATCAAATTAAGAAGAGGAACTAAAGCTAAATTCTCTAACGTAGTAGTAACTGCTTGGGCAACTGGTGTTGATGTTGAAAACGATGAAACTATCGCTTTTGTTGGTACAGATTTAAAAATCACAAACATCTTATTTGGTGCTGATATAGCTACAAAAACTAAAGGAAAGAAAACAGACGGAACTTCAGCTAATGTTTCTGCTGTAGCTGTTGAGTCAGCTTCTGCAACTGGAGCTGGAGCTGGTATTGCTCAACCAACATGGGCTGCTGGATGGTCAGTAGGTTTCTAATCACTTCGAACACATAATGTTAAAAACATCCTAATTCTTTAGGATGTTTTTTTTGGCGTACTTTTTGTAATTTTTTTTGTATATTTACAATATCCAAATATACGCGATGGCAAAAAACTACTTTTATATTACTTTCTTATTGGCATTTTTCTTCACTGTAAGCGTTTCGGCGCAAGACAGCAAGCAATTACCAAAAACTCAAGAATCTACTTCTATTGAGGGTTTAAGCTTGTATCCTAACCCAGTGACAAATGGCAAAGTCTATATATCGTCTAAAAACGATTTAGAGAAAGAAATTATTGTGTTTGACATCTTAGGAAAAAAAGTTTTGCAAGCCCATTTAGTTTCAAGAGAACTAAGTGTTGCAGAATTACCTCCTGGTGTATATATCATCAAAATAAGTGAACAAAACGCATCGGCAACCCGAAAACTCATTATACGATAAAAGCTCCATTGGAGCTTTTTTTAGTTTTAAGACTCAGTGCCTGTATTTAGTTTACACACTTTACTGCAAACCAAGATTGAAAACTGTGACTGAATACTGCGACTAAACACTAAATATAATATCTTTGCAAAAAAAAAGTTTTGATCACAGCCAACGATATCTTTACCATTTCAAGTCAGAAACAATTTGAAAAAATAGCATTAAAAGTGTTTCGTTTTCAACACGAGAACAACAAAGTTTATCGTGAATTCTGTGATTTTTTAAAGGTTAATCTGCAACAAGTAAAATCACTGCGAGCAAATTCCTTTTTTACCCATTCAGTTTTTCAAAAGTCATGATGTGGTTTCTAATACAGATCCTGCACAAGTAACTTTTACAAGCAGCGGCACAACCGGAATGATTACTAGCAGACATATCGTGACCGATGTTTCTCTATATGAGGAAAGTTACCGCAAAGGATTTTCTCAGTTTTATGGCAATATCGAAGATTACGTTGTTTTAGCCCTTTTGCCGTCTTATTTAGAACGCGAAGGCTCTTCGTTAATTTACATGGTCGAAGATTTAATAAAACTCTCTAATCAGCCTGAAAGCGGGTTTTATTTGCACAATCACGACGACTTAATCAAAAAACTTCTTGAGCTCGACGAAGCAGGCCAAAATGTAATTTTAATTGGTGTTACGTATGCTTTATTAGATCTGATCGAAAAACACCAATTTAACCTTCAAAATACCATTATTATGGAAACTGGAGGAATGAAAGGAAAACGCAAAGAAATGATTCGTGAAGAATTGCATGACATTTTATGTAAAGGTTTTGGCGTTTCATCTATTCATTCAGAATATGGAATGACGGAGCTTTTAGCGCAAGCTTATTCTCTTGGCGAAGGAGTTTTTGAATGCCCTTCTTGGATGCATATTTTAGTTCGAGATCCGGAAGATGCTTTAACTTATGTAAAAGACGGAAGAACTGGCGGAATCAATGTGATTGATTTAGCTAATATTAATTCGTGTTCTTTTATTGCTACGCAAGATTTAGGCAAAAAAATCCCAACAACTCTTTCGAAGTATTAGGACGTTTTGATAATTCTGATATTCGTGGATGTAACTTGATGGTTCTTTAAATTGGTTAATCGTTGATTTGTGTAATCGTTTAATCGCAAAAAAACAATTAACCGATTAAACAAAAAAACTAATTCTCCTCTGTTACACCAATACTTTCAATTCCTTCTCTTTTTTGAAGCTCTTTTTCTTTTTCGCCTTTACTCTCTAAAAGCTTGTAAACTCCATAGCAAGCCAAAGCACCAAAAAGTACAAAAAGTATATTCCATCCTGGATTACTAAAACTGTCATCGTTTACATTTTCAACACCTCTAATAAGGACAGCTAAAATTCCAACAAGAAATCCTGCAACGAGAGTACCTCCATAATAAGACACTATTCCAATGCCGAAATAACCCCATTTGTTCTTATCATATTCAAGAGCTAAATTGGTATATCCTTTCCAAATCCAGTAAATAAGTAAAATTCCAATCATATTTTTTAGGTTAGTTTTAGGGAATAAACTTAATAAAAAAATATTTACATTTTCAATATCAGAACTTTAAAACAAAAAAATCCCAATATTCTTTCGAACATTGGGAATTATATATTCAATTTAAGATTTCATGGATCGATTAAACAATTAACCGATTAAACGGTTAAACCTGTTTAAACAACACGAATCACAAAATAATTTTTCTTTCCGCTTTGCAATAAAACAAATTGATTATTGATTAAATCATTTGCAGTTAAAACGAAATCCTCTTTTATCTTTTCTCTGTTTACAGAGATTGAGTTTGCGGTTAAAGCTCTTCTAGCTTCTCCGTTTGATTTAAAGAAACCTGTTTTTTCATTTAAAACAGTAATAATTTCCAATCCGTTTTCTAAATCAGCTTTTGCGATTTCAGCTTGTGGAACTCCGTCAAAAACTTCTAAGAAAGTAGCTTCATCCAATTTTTTCAAATCTTCTGCCGTTGAATTTCCAAACAAGATATTTGAAGCCTGAATCGCTTTTTCTAATTCTTCTCTATTGTGAACAAAAACAGTAATTTCTTCTGCCAATTTCTTTTGTAAAACTCTTAAATGTGGTGCTGTTTTGTGCTCTTCAATTAAAGCATCAATAGTATCTTTATCTAAGAAAGTAAAAATCTTGATGTATTTCTCAGCATCAACATCAGTTGTATTTACCCAAAATTGGTAAAATTTGTAAACCGAAGTTTTATCGGCATCTAACCAAACATTTCCGCCTTCAGATTTACCAAATTTAGATCCGTCAGCTTTTGTAATTAATGGAGTTGTTAAAGCATATGCTTTTGCATTTTCTCCACCCATTCTACGCACTAATTCTGTTCCTGTGGTAATATTACCCCATTGATCAGAACCGCCCATTTGCAGAATACAATTGTTATTTTTGTATAAATGATAAAAATCGTAACCTTGAATTAACTGGTATGTAAACTCTGTAAAAGACATTCCCTCTCCTTCTCCGCTAAATCTCTTTTTTACAGAATCTTTAGCCATCATGTAATTTACAGTAATTCTTTTTCCAACTTCACGTGCAAAATCGATAAAAGAAAATTCCTTCATCCAATCGTAGTTATTCACCATTACTGGCGCATTTGCATCATTTGAATTAAAATCTAAGAAACGAGATAAAACACTTTTAATTCCAGCAACGTTTTTGGCCAAAGCTACTTCGTCAAGCAAGTTTCTTTCATCAGATTTACCAGAAGGATCTCCAATCATCCCAGTTGCTCCACCAACCAAAGCAATTGGTCTGTGACCAAAATTCTTTAAGTGAACCAATAAAATGATCTGAACCATACTTCCGATGTGCAGAGAATCTGCCGTTGGATCAAAACCAATATACGCAGTTGTAGCTTCTTTTAGTAATTGTTCTTCTGTTCCAGGCATACTATCATGATATAACCCGCGCCATTTTAATTCTTCAACTAGATTCTTCATTTTTTCTTAAATAATTTGCGCAAATGTAATCAATGTCAATGGTAATGACAAAAAAGTCTGCCACGAAGACACCAAGGCACAAAGTTTTTGTTTTTACTATGGAAGTATTGCATAAAATTTATTGAAATAAAAAATTTTACGTATTAGCGCATTTGTGGCAAAAAGCAAAAAACCTTTGCAACTTTGTCCCTCTACACCTTTGCACCTTTACAACAAAAACTTATCTTTACAAAATGGTATTAGTAACTGGAGGAACTGGTTTAGTCGGCGCACATTTATTGCTTCATTTAATTGAAAATGGAGAAAATGTTCGGGCTATTTACAGAACAGAAAAAAATATTCAGAAGACAAAATCGGTTTTTGATTTGTATAAAAAAGCAGATTTGTTTGAAAAAATCAATTGGCTTGAAGCCGATATTCTAGACATACCTTCGCTTGAAACTGCTTTTATCGATATCAAACAAGTATATCACTGCGCAGCTTTTATTTCGTTTGAACCAAAAGACGAAGAAATTCTTAGAAAAACCAATATTGAAGGAACCGCAAACATAGTCAATTTTGCTATCGCCAAAGAAGTAGAAAAGTTTTGCTACATCAGTTCTATTGCCGCATTAGGAGATATTCTCGCTCACGAAACCCATATTACCGAAGAAACAGATTGGAATCCTGAGAAACCGCATAGTGATTATGCCATTTCTAAATACGGTGCCGAAATGGAAGTTTGGCGCGGACATCAAGAAGGTTTAAACGTTATTATTGTAAATCCAGGAGTTATTTTAGGCCCTCCAAAAATGATGGCTATTTTTGACGAAGGAAGTAGCGAAATCTATAGAAAAGTCTCTAAAGGACTTTCATTCTACACACTTGGAAGCACTGGTTTCATCTCGGTTGAAGATGTTGTGAAAACGAGTTATGAATTGATGAAAAGCGAAATAATAAACGAACGTTTCACTCTTATCTCAGACAATATTGTTTTTAAAGATCTTTTAGATACCGTTTCTGATGTTTTAAAAGTAAAGAGACCTCATATTCACGCCAAACCTTTCCTAATGAATATATTGTGGATTGCAGACGGAATTTTTTCTACTTTATTTTTCAGAAAAAGAAGCATCACAAAAGCAACAGCAAAAGCTTCGTATTCAAAGAATTTGTATAGTAATGAAAAAATAAAAACCGCTCTAGGAACGGTTTTTACTGATATTCATCGATATATTAAAGACAGCGCTAAACTATAGTTTTTTTGTCCTATCTCGCATTTGCATGCGAGCTCTTCTTATAGAATCGTCATTAACGCGTGGAGCTGGTTTTTGAATAGAATCTTTTGAGGCTTCTTTGGCCTTCTTCTTACTTTCCTTAGCTGCTTTTTTCTCATCAATTTTAGCTAAAGAATCTGCTGCCCTTTGGTTTACAGAAATTCTTTTATTTACCTCATCAAACATATCTTTATAGTTCTCATAATCTGAAGCATAATACATGTTGCTTTGAGCAAACTGAAGACTGTCTACTTTGTATTTTTTCAAAATAAACATTTTCGGATCATTTTCAATCGAGTCTAAAGACAAAGGTTTCTGATATCTCATTGCTTCCAAAAGAGACAAATCATACATAATATCAATCATCTTACCTTTCTCAATAAGCTTTGCTGGCTGTTTTACCAAATCCTTTTTACAGCTTATAGAAAGAAACAAAACCAATATTATTACTATAAAATTCTTCATAGTTATTTTTTATCTGTCAAACAATAGTCTTTTACCTGCTCTGGTATCTTTTACTTTAAAGTTATTGTAAACCAATTCACCGTTTACAAAAGTATGTGTTATTCTAGATTTAAAAGTATATCCTTCAAACGGAGACCATCCGCATTTGTACAAAATATTTTCTGGCTTTACGCTCCAAGGCAAACTTGGATTAACAATTACTAAATCGGCGTGGTAACCTTCTCTAATAAATCCTCTTTTTTCTATTTTGAAAATTTTAGCCGGATTGTGGCACATTTTCTCCACGATTTTCTCCACTGTAATTTTTCCTTGATGATGTGCTTCAAACATTGCGACAACAGAATGCTGAACAAGTGGACCTCCAGAAGGTGCGTTCAAATAAGATTGCATTTTTTCTTCTTTGGTATGAGGCGCGTGATCTGTTGCTATTACATCAATTCTTCCATCGTTTAAAGCCTTCCAAAGTTCGGCACGATCTTCAGCAGTTTTAACAGCAGGATTCCATTTAATGAAATTTCCTTTTGTTTTATAATCTTCATCTGTAAACCAAAGGTGGTGTACACAAACCTCTGCCGTGATCTTTTTATCTTCTAACGGAATTTTATTCGTAAATAATTCCATTTCTTTCGCAGTTGAAAGATGGAAAATATGCAATCTAGCTCCAGTACGTTTTGCCAACGCAACAGCTTTTGAAGAAGAAATATAACACGCTTCTGCACTTCTAATTAAATTATGTGCCGTTACTGGAACGTCGTCGCCGTATTGTTCTTTAAAAGAAGCAAGATTATTTTTAATCGTAGTTTCGTCTTCACAGTGAACTGCAATTAACATTGGAGTGCTTGAGAATATTTTTTCTAAAACCGCTTCATTGTCAACCAACATATTTCCTGTTGACGAACCTAAGAAAATCTTGATTCCTGCAACATTTTTCGGATTTGTTTTTAAAACTTCTTCCAGATTATCGTTTGTTGCTCCCATCATAAACGAATAATTCGCAAATGATTTTTGAGAAGCAATTTGATATTTATCTTCTAATATTTCCTGAGTCACCGCATTTGGAACCGTATTTGGTCGCTCGATAAAAGAGGTTATTCCGCCCGCAACTGCAGCACGAGATTCCGATTCGATATCCCCTTTATGCGTTAAACCTGGTTCTCTAAAATGCACTTGATCGTCTATCGCGCCTGGCATTAAATAATTTCCTTCAGCATCAATAACGATACAATCTGAAGTTTTTAATGAAATGCTGTCTGCAATTTCAACAATCAAATCGTTTTCAATTAAAACATCACCTTCAAAAATTGTCCCTTCGTTTACAATTTTGGCATTCTTTATTAAAATCCTGTTCATTTCGGTTGGTTTATAATGAATTGACTAATTTTCTTAATCTAAGCGAAATCACTCCAAGTATAGCTTCTTTAATAATAGCATTACTCATTTTAGAAACTCCTTTTGTTCGGTCTGTAAAAATAATTGGGACTTCTGAAATTTGAAATTTAGCACAATAAGTTCTGTACTTCATCTCGATTTGAAACGCATATCCCACAAATTTTATTTTGTTCAGATTTATTTTTTCTAAAACCTCTCTTTTGTAGCAAACAAAACCTGCAGTAGCATCGTGAATTTTCATTCCGGTAATAAATTTTACGTAAACAGATGCAAAATAAGACATCAGAACTCGACTTAAAGGCCAGTTCACCACATTAACACCAGTTACATATCGAGATCCAATTGCAAGATCTGCTCCACCAAAATGGCAGGCATCGTACAATTTCTCTAAATCATTTGGATTGTGCGAAAAATCGGCATCCATTTCAAAAATAAATTGATATTCGCGCTCCAAAGCCCATTTAAAGCCATGAACATACGCAGTTCCCAATCCTGACTTTTTTGCTCTTTGTTCTAAAAAAAGTCTCCTGGAAATTCTTCTTGTAAAGCGATCACTTTTTTTGCAGTATGATCTGGAGAATTATCATCAATAATCAGCAGATGAAAAGCTTTATGTTGCGAAAGTACAGCTCTTACTATACTTTCAACGTTTTCAATTTCGTTATATGTGGGAATTATGACAATACTATCACTCATTTTTTTCTCGGTAATTTCACCGCAAAAGTAAACTTTTTATAGCATTTGATTCATAATAAATATATAATAAAAGTATTGCATCAAAAAATTACTAATTTTGTATCGCTATGATTGAACAACTTCATCCTCGAATAATCGAAAACAAGGACTGGGCAACACTTTTATTTGTGGTGACCTTTGCCGTTGTTGCCATGACAAAATCTGCTTACGAAACAAGATTTAGTGAATTTAGTAAACTTATTTTTTCTGATAAATATGCTAAAATTTATCGAGACAACAGCCACATGAAAAACAGCTTTACAGTTGGTTTATTTTTTGTGCAAATTGTATCCTTTGCCTTTTTTATTCTGCTTACGATGAATATTTTTGGTTATGCATCAAAAACCGATTGGGTTCTGTTTATTCAGATTGCCACTTTCCTTCTTTATTTCATTTTAGGGAAGTATTTAATTGAAAAAATTGTAGCAACTTCATTCAATATTGACGATTTTGTAGAACTATTTAACCTACAAAAAGTAACTTACAGAACGTATATTGGTGTTTTAATCCTTCCAATCAATGCTGTTTTGTTTTATTACAACAATATTCCGCAGATTATTCCGCTAGCAATCATAGGTATTTCGCTGTGTATTAGCGTATACTCTTACTTTATTTCAATTAAAACATATCAAAACGTAATTATCGGTAAGTTATTTTATTTTATTTTGTATCTTTGCGCTCTTGAAATAGCCCCTTATTATTTTCTTTATTATTGGATTACAAAAGGGAGTGCTTAGAAAATATTTATAATATGAAAGTGAAAACAATTTTGGTGTCACAGCCTGAACCTAAAGTGGAGAATTCTCCTTACTTTGAGCTCCAACAAAAACACAAAATAAAAATTGATTTCAGACCATTTATTCATGTAGAAGGGGTTAGCGCAAAAGAGATTCGATTACAAAAAATCGATCTTAATCATTACACTGCGATCATTTTAACAAGTCGAAATGCTGTAGATCATTTTTTTAGAGTTGCTGATGAAATGCGTTACAAAGTGCCAGAAGGTTTGAAATATTTTTGTCAATCTGAGGCTGTTGCGTTTTACCTTCAAAAGTATGTCGTGTACAGAAAACGTAAGATTTACGTTGGAGCAAAAGATTTTGCAGATTTATCTCCGCTAATTAAGAAGTACAAAGACGAGAAATTTTTACTTCCTGCATCTGACCAATTAAATGCAGATGCTCCTGTTACATTAAACAGTTTAAAAGTAGATTGGGCACAAGCTATTTTCTACAGAACTGTAATGAGTGATTTATCTGATTTAGCTGATGTTTATTATGACGTTTTAGCTTTTTTCAGCCCAACAGGAATCAAATCATTGTTTAAGAATTTCCCAGATTTTAAACAAAACAACACCAGAATTGCCGTATTCGGAAGCACAACGCAAAAAGAAGCTTTAGATCATGGTTTAAGAATTGATATTCTTGCTCCAACTCCTGAAACTCCTTCTATGACAATGGCTCTAGAAAAATACGTAGCAGAAGCCAACAAAGGAAAATAACCTTTTGAAATATACAACTTTTAAAATTCCAAATTTCAAACTAACCATTTGAGATTTGGAATTTTCTTTTGTACAGCATTTTAACTACATTTGATTTCTATTGATAACCCAAATCACAAAAAATAGTTTCAAATTGTAAGTTATGAAAATCAACTCCCTTTTAATTGAAATTGACGGAATCGACAAAGAAATTCTTCGCTATCTAATGGACGATGCCCGCAAACCAATCTTGCAAATAGCTAATAAAATAGGGATTTCTGGAGCGGCAATTCACCAAAGATTAAAAAAACTAGAACAATCTGGAGTTATTTCTGGTTCTAAGTTTACCGTTAATCCAAAAGTTTTAGGCTATAACACTATGGCTTTTGTTGGAGTTTATCTAGACAAAGCGTCTAGAAACTCAGAAGCAGTAAAAGAACTTAGAAAAATACCCGAAGTTTTAGAATGTCATTACACTACAGGAAACTGGTCAGTTTTAATTAAAATCATCTGTCGTGACAACGAACATTTGATGCAACTTTTAAATAACAAAATCCAAGCTATCGAAGGGGTTTCTAGAACAGAAACTTTTATTTCTTTAGATCAGCAAATTGATAGACAGATACAGCTTTAGAAAAGATAAATTCCAAATTTTAAAAATTCCAAATTCCAAAAGTTAAAAGTTAAAAGTTAAAAGTTAAACCCGACAGGTTTTAAAAACCTGTCGGGTTTAATTTCGTTTCAGAAATGCATAAAAAAATCCCAAACCCAACAGATTTGGAATTTGGAATTTTTAGATATTGAAAGTTTAAACTATTTAATTCCTTCTGCTTCCAGAGTAAATTGATATATAGTATAGCAACGTTGCAATAGAACCAATTGCCGCTACTACATAAGTTCTTGTCGCCCATTTTAAAGCATCTTTTGCTCCTGCCTGTTCTTCTTGTGTTAGCATGTGTTTATTTTCTAACCAAGCCAAAGCGCGATTACTTGCATCATACTCTACAGGAAGTGTAACAATTGAGAACAAAGTCGTTGCCGCAAAGATGATAATTCCAACTAATAATAGTCCCGGAAAAACTTTAATCATAAGAATTCCTGCTATCAAAATCCACTGTACGAAGTTTGAAGCTACACTTACAATTGGCACTAATTTAGAACGCATTGTTAACCATTCGTAACCAATTGCGTGTTGCACAGCGTGACCACATTCGTGCGCTGCAACGGCTGCTGCGGCGGCATTTCGATGGTTATATACAGCTTCACTTAAATTTACTGTTTTATCTGATGGATTATAATGATCTGTTAACTGACCTGGAACTGAGATAACGCGAACATCTGTAATTCCGTTATCGGCAAGCATTTTTTCAGCGATTTCGCGTCCGCTCATTCCGTTTCTTAATTGCAACTTCGAATACAATTCAAATTTGCTCTTCAGCTGCGAACTTACCAGCCAGCTGAACAACATTATAGCTCCAGCAATAATTAAATATCCTGATCCCATTTTTTTCTGTTTTTAGATTGATTTTTAAATTTACAAAACAAACTGCAAAATGCGAACCATTTTAACAAAATGCCATTTTGACATTTTTCTACCATTTTTGACTTAATTCAGCATGTTGTTTTTGAGCAGAAAAGCAATTAATTCTGCCACATTTTTCATTTTATACTTCTGAAGGATATTTCTACGATGCGTTTGAACGGTTAAGAAACTTAAAAACAAATCATCGGCTATTTCTTGAGTCGATTTTCCTTGAGAAAGCAAAAGAGCAATATCGCGCTCTCTTCGGCTTAAACCCGAATTCTTTCTAAATCTTCAGACAAAGGCTGACTAATTATCGTTTTTACTTCTTCGCTAAAAACAATTTCACCATCAATTGCTTTGTAAATACATTCTTTAAACTCATCAAAAGAAGCATTTTTAAGAATATATCCATTTCCGCCATTCTGAATAAACTGCATCACCAAACTTCTTTCAGATTGGCTACTCATACCTATAATTACAATTTTAGGATATTTTTGTTTGATTGTTTTACATAAATCGACTCCATTTATAACAGGCAGAAAAATATCCATTAAAATCAAATCTACATTATTGTCTTCGATATAATCTAAAAGCGCAATTCCCGATTCGAATTTTTCTACAATTTCTATATTATCTAGATCCGACAACAGGCCTGCAATTCCAGAAATCACAATCGGATGATCGTCTACTATTACCGTTTTATGCTTCATAATCATGATTTGGGTTATATTTTAATTCGATATAAGTTGAAGTTCCTTTTCCAAGAACAGAATCAATTTCTAATTTTCCGTTTAAAAAAGCCACGCGGTTTTTAATATTTCGCAAGCCCATTCCATCTCTTTTTTCTGCATGATCAACATTAAAACCAATTCCGTTATCTTCTACTGTAATAAAAAACACATCTTTATTCTGCGAACAGGAAACCAGAATTTGGGAGGCTTTTGCATATTTTAAAGAATTATTTAAAAGTTCCTGAATAATCCTGAAAATCATTATTTTAAAATGCTGAGGCAAGGTTGTTTTCTTAATCAAATACTGAAATTCGATAGTTGTTTCTGGTGTCGAATGCGAAGCGCACAAATCTCTTAACGCATGTTCAAGTCCTAATTTCATCAAACTTTCAGGCATCAGATTTTGAGAAATATTACGAAGCTCTTTTATCGAATCGTTCAACATTCCGTTTATATTTGGAGCATTTTCATTGTTTTCTCGTTCTGCAAGATTCAAATGGATTTTAAGGCCAGAAAGCATACTTCCAAGTCCATCATGCAAATCTCTCGCGATTCTTTTGCGTTCAATTTCTTCTCCTTCAATTAAAGCATTTGAAATAGATAATTTCTGCTGATTCTCTAATGCTTCGAGTTCCTGTTTGTGGTTTACCTCTTTTTGAAAACTTATCTTTTTCTGATAATTATTCCAACTCCACAAAAACAAAACCGTCAAAAACAATACAAACGAAAGCACCGCAAAAAGCATCATATTCAAACGATTATTATTCACCTGCAAAACCGCTTTTTCATTCTCAGATTGCAGCAGACCAATTTTCTTTTCGCTTTCTGCTTTTTTGTATTTCGCTTCAAGTTCTACAATTTCGCTTTTAAGCTTGGCATCGTTTAAACTGTCGTTTATAACATTGTATTTGTTTGAATAAAAATAAGCTTTCGGATATTCTTTTGTCGCGTTGTAAACTTTAGACAGTTCTTTGTAATAATTCTTTTTGTCTACAATAAAAGGTGTTTTTTCTATCAGATATTCTAAATTACTTTTTGCTTTGTCATAGTTTTTCTGTTTAAAAAGCACTTCATATTCTGCAAATTTCAATCTGTTTACTGCAATAGCATTCTGATGACTTTCTGCCGATTTAATTCCTTTATTAAAACTTACCAATGCTTCATCGTGTTTATTTTGTTTGGCATAGTAAAGTCCTTCCGAATAAAAATAAGAATCATTTAAGTTAGATGCGGGATATTTTTCTAAAGTCGAATAAGCTTTATCCAAAATTTCTTTAGCGTCGTAAAAATGCTTCAGTTCAACTAGATTTTCAGCATTTATAATATACGTTTCCATCTTAGACTCTGCTAAAGTTGCAGATTTTATAGTGGCGCTTTCAATATACTTTTGTGCTTGATCTAGATATTCAGTCGCTTTTTCACGCTCATCATTATTCATAAAAATAATGGCAACAGCTTTATTTAAAGCACTGATTAATTCGTAATCGCCACTTTTTTTAGCAATCGGAATAGCTTCATTTATAAGCAACTTCATATAAGCATTCTCATTATTTTTTCGTTGTCGCATAATGCCATAATTCTGAAGTATAATGGCGCGAAGCTTATAAGCTTCTTTATTACGATATTTTTTGAGTTTATCGTTTGCTTCAAGCAATGCTTTTTCAAAACCTTCCAAATCGCCTTTTTCTATAAAACCGGAAGCATTATAAAAAATCGAAGCATCTTTTAAAAAAGGATATTTAACTTTTAATTTATTCGCCTGTTCAAGATATTCTTTCGATTTTTTAGCATCCTGTGCCATCAAAAATAGTTTTGATAATCTAAAACTATTTAAACTTTTGACACTGTCTGATTTTGTGTTTTTTGTGATCTTAACAATACTGTCAATATAAACAGTATCATCATCTAATGAAAGAATTACTTGTGAATGAGAAATTACAGTGAAAAACAAAAAAAACAAAATGGCGTAGAGTTTCTTCATAAATGTGGCATTTACTCAAAGTTATTAAAGCTTAATGACTTTCAAAAAGAAATAGTAGTCTTTTACCTGATATCAGGTAATAAAAAATACATTTTATCAGGTATTGTCCTCTCGTAATTAAGGGGCTAATTTTGTTATAAATCTGAATATTAATTAAAAGATATAATATGAAATCAATTTTGAAAACCTTAGCAATTGTAATGACTCTTGCTTTTACAGCGGTTTCTTGCGGCGACGATAATGATGATAATGGCAAAAACAACTCAAGAGACGTTAAATACGAAATAACTGGAAATTATACAGGAACAGCATCTGTTACATATTTTGAAAAAGGCGGTAATGGATTGAATGAAGATCTTACTACACTACCATGGACTAAAGAATTCACTGCAGAAGAAAAATCTATAGGAGCTTCTTTAAGCGCTAGCGGATACGGTGGTGTTGCTGGACAAACATTAACTGGAAAAATTTATATTGGAGGAAAATTAGAGAATGAATTAACTGCGACAGCAAATAGTGAGGGAATAATCGTATTACCTCTTACACCGTACGTTTTTGGACAATAATTTATAGAAATTTAGAATTTAAATTTTTGTTTTTGGTAAAAAAGCTTCGTATTGAACGAAGCTTTTTTTATGCATCTAATTGATCGCTTACTTCTTCAAACTTTTCTATTAAATTGTCTATTTTATTTCGCTGTTTTTTGACTTGTTTCGGACGAAGGTAAAACCAATTAAAAAGCATCCAAAACAATGTAAATCCGTACATGAGGCTTGCTCCTATAAAATTCATTTTGCTCGCATATTCATACAGATACAAACAAAGGCCGAGTGTAAGTACAATAAAGTAAAAACTCATCATTTTGGTTTGCAAAAACTGTTGTTTCTTTTTTATCGAAATTAGTTTTTGAAGATATTCCTGATTGGTTTGAGTAGAATCAATGTTTTTATAATCGCTCAATAATTTATTATAGACAAACACATAAACGACCATCGCGAGAATAGTAAACACAATTCCTATTTTAGTAGAGATGAACTGAGGCTGAAAAAATATCCAGATAAAAATTATAATCGCACATGTTGCCAAAAGCATAATGTTAGTCATCCATAAACAGCGCAAAGCCGTTTTTTTAAACTTGTTTAATCTCGTGAGCAAATCGCTCATATCTGGCTGGCTTATGGATTGTTTTTTCCATAAATCTTTAAAATCTATATTGCTATCGTTGTTCATTTTCTTTAAATTTTTGAGTCAGTTTTTCTTTTATTCTGTGAATTTTCACTCTAACATTGGCTTCAGAAAGTCCGACGATTTTAGCAATTTCCGTTTGTTTGATATCTTCTAACTCTAACGAAATGATGATACGATCGGTTTCTGGAAGCTCGGCGATACATTTATACAAAAATTGAATCTGTGGCTCGATTGAATGTTGTTTCTCTTCTGAAAGATGAATCGGAAGTTCTGATTTCGGGAAACGCTTTTGCTTCTCTATTTGTCTGAGGCAATTATTAGAAGCAATTCTAAAAATCCAAGTTCCGATTGTTGATTCATTTCTAAAAGTTTCCAGTTTTTGCCAAACAATTATAAACGTCTCCTGAGTCAAATCTTGGGCGCCATCGTAATCGTTTACGAAACCCATGCATAGTCTAAAAATTCGATCCCAATATGTATTGTAGATTTGTTCAAATTCCATTCTTACTGTTTTAAAAAAGTACTTAACTGCCCTAAATACCAAGCCGTGTCATCGTACATAATAAAATGAAGACCCGTTGTGGCATATTGAAAATTAGCCGTTTTTAAACTTCGATACTGACCTTCAATCGCTGGTTTTAAATTTATAAAATAAGATTCTAACAAAATTAATGCTGGACATTTAATCTGTGCTATTCTTTCTCTTAAATCAATATTGAAAAAGTCACAATACATTTGACCAAAAGTTGTTCGATCTGATTTCACACTCCAATCCACCACCATATCAAGCTTAGTAGTATCAGCTAAAAGGCTTGGCATTGTCTTTTTTTGCATATCATAAAACTGATCATTGGTCATTCCCGTCATTTGGTTTACACTCGTAGAACAATCGTTATTTATTTTTGATTTGAAAGCAGGATCGTTTATCGCGGCCAGACAAGGAACAGCATCTACAACCACAATTTTGCTAATCAAATCCGGGTAATCGGCAGCAAGTGCAAGTGCTAGAGCGCCACCCATACTATGTCCGATTAAAATTGGCTTTTCAATTTGGTTGTCTTTTATATAATTGGCAATTCCAGTTTTCCAGTTTTCAAACGAGGCATTGGGCTGCGGTTTTCTCCCTGCAAAACCAGCCATTGTGAGTGTATAACAAGTAAATTCATTTTCGAATGTTGCTCTGGTTTCATTCCAAACATCTCCAGAAGATGCAAAGCCAGGAATAAATATAATAGATTGATCTCCGCTTCCCTTTTTTAAAACTTCAAACGGAAATTGTTTGGTTTGGCCGAAAACATTTAAACATAATGCCGAGAATAAAAATGCAATAATTAAGATGATATACTTTTTCATTTTTAATAGTTTTAAGTTGTTAATTAAATCGGATCCATGCTTTTGATACGGAAGCTATTAAAATGTTACAACTTAATTTAAAATTTCAATGAAAAAAATCCAAATTCCAATGTTGGTGCGGGTTTTTAACCGAAAAGGAAACAAAGGTTTACGCAAAGAACGCGAGTTTTTTTACTTGCAAAGACGCGAAGTCGCAAAGTTTTCCGCCACGAATTGCACTAATTTTCTCGAATTTTTATTTTTAAAAATACATAGTTTATCTTTTCGATGAAGGAAACTAGAGCGATAGCGAAATGACAAACTGTACGTTATTGTCAGTCTGAGCGAAGTCGAAGACCACGCGAGAAGCTCCGCAAACTGAATCGCCAATCTTTGTCGAGTTTCGCGTGTGATCCTTCGTTCCTCAGGATGACAAACTAAGCGTTTTTAAAAATAAAAATCCGTGTTAATTCGTGTAATTCGTGGCAAAAAATTAAACACAAAAAAAAATCCCAAACCCCAATCGTAAAATTGGAATTTGGAATTTTTATATTGAAAATTAATTTGGTTACCCTACCAAATTGATGATTTTTCCAGGAACAATAATCACTTTATTTGGCGTTCTTCCATCTAAGTGTTTTTGTGTTCTCTCGTCTTTCATCACGATTTCTTCAATTTGTTCTTTAGTTAAATCTAAAGGCAATTCGATTGTGAAACGCATTTTTCCATTGAAAGAAACTGGGTATTCTTTATTAGTTTCAACTAAATGTTTTTCTTCAAAAACTGGAAAAGCAACATCCGAAATTGAAGTTGTATATCCTAACTGAGACCATAATTCTTCTGCGATATGCGGTGCATAAGGCGAAACCAAAATTGCCAACGGTTCTAAAATCGCTCTTGAATGACAGTTTTGAGAAGACAATTCATTTACACAAATCATAAACTGAGAAACCGAAGTATTGAAAGAGAAATTCTCAATATCTTCTGCAACCTTTTTAATCGTTTTATGCAACGATTTTAAGTTGTCTTTTGTTGGCTCTTCATCGTTTACGATTAAACCATTATCATCAAAATACAATCTCCATAATTTTTTCAAGAAACCAAATACTCCAGAAATTCCAGCAGTATTCCACGGTTTTGCTTGCTCTAAAGGACCTAAGAACATTTCGTACAAACGCAATGTATCTGCTCCATATTCAGCGCAAATATCATCTGGAGTTACAACATTATAGTATGATTTCGACATTTTTTCAACCTCGCGTCCTACAATGTATTTTCCGTTTTCATCAAAAATAAATTCTGCCGTATTGAAATCTTCTCTCCAAGCTTTGAACTTTTCAATATTCAATTCATCAGAAGAATTCACGAAATGAACATCAACGCGAATTGGCTGTACATTTTGACCTTCAATTTTATTTTTAGATACAAAAGTATTCGTTCCTTCCAATCTGTAAACATAAGCCGTTGTTCCTAAAATCATTCCCTGATTGATCAGTTTTTTGAATGGTTCTTCGGTTGGAGCCAAACCTTTATCTTTTAAGAATTTGTTCCAAAAACGAGAATACAATAAGTGACCAGTTGCGTGTTCGCTTCCACCAATGTATAAATCTACATTTTCCCAATAAGCCAAAGCTTCTTTGCTTGCAAATTCATTTTCATTGTGTGCATCCATATAACGCATCCAATACCATGAACTTCCTGCCCAACCTGGCATTGTATTTAATTCTAAAGGAAAAATCGAAACATTGTCAACTAAATCTGTATTGACAACTTTATTTTGTTTTGTATCCCAAGCCCAAACTGCAGCGTTTCCTAATGGAGGTAAACCGTCTTCTGTTGGTAAATATTTCTCTACTTCTGGTAAAATAATTGGCAAATGCTGTGTATCGATCATTTTTGGTAATCCATTCACATAATAAACCAGGAATGGCTCACCCCAATAACGCTGACGAGAGAAAACTGCATCACGCAAACGGTAATTGGTTTTACCTTTTCCTTGTCCTAATTTTTCTAATTCAGCGATTGCTTTTTGAGTTGCCTCTTTATAATTCAATCTGTTTAAGAAATCAGAATTTGCGATTTCAACATTGTCTTTAGATCCATAAGCGGCTTCAGAAATATCAACATTTGCGAAAATGTTTTTAATTTCCTGCATTCCATTCTGACCTTTAAAGAAATTAGCAAAAGCATAATCTCTTTCGTCTCCGCAAGGAACCGCCATTACAGCACCAGTTCCGTAACCTGCCAAAACATAATCACCAATCCAAACCGGAATTGGTTCTTTTGTAAATGGATGTTCGGCATAAGCTCCAGTAAACGCACCAGAAATAGTTTTTACATCGGCCATACGTTCACGCTCTGAACGTTTTGCTGTTTTTTCGATATACGCTTCAACAGCTTCTTTTTGTTCTGGAGTTGTAATTTTAGTAACCAAATCATGTTCTGGCGCCAAAGTCATAAAAGTAACCCCAAAAATAGTATCAGGACGAGTAGTAAAAACCTCGATTACTTCATCATGATTTTTCACATTAAAAGTAACCAAAGCACCAACCGATTTCCCGATCCAGTTTCTTTGAGATTCTTTGATTGACTCACTCCAGTCAATATTATTTAGACCTTCAAGCAAGCGTTCGGCATAAGCAGAAATTCGCATACTCCATTGTGTCATTTTTTTCTTATAACAGGAAAGCCTCCACGTTCTGAAACTCCGTTTACAATTTCATCATTTGCCAAAACAGTTCCTAAGCCTGGACACCAGTTTACTTCGGTTTCTGCCAAATATGTTAATCTATATTGTAAAAGAATTTTTTCTTTTTGATCTTCAGAATAAGAAGTCCATTCATCAGCAGTAAAAATCGCAACATTGTCATCGCAAACTGCTTCGACTAATGCATTTCCACTTTCTTCAAAAACAGTTACCAACTCAGAAATATCAAAAGCTTGACCTTGTTTTTTGCAATACCAAGAGTTGAACAATTGGATAAAAATCCATTGTGTATGTTTGTAATAATCTGGATTTGATGTACGCACTTCACGTCCCCAGTCAAATGAAAATCCAATCTTATCTAATTGTTTTCTATAACCAGCAATTTGTTTTCCTTCTTTATCAACACCTCCATCAATATTTACACGAGTTGTATCTTCCGGACGCTGGCCTGTTTGAATTGCATATTGTTCTGCCGGTAATCCGAAACTATCGTATCCCATTGGATGCAAAACATTGAAACCTTGATGTCTTTTGAAACGAGAATACACATCTGAAGCAATATAACCCAGCGGATGTCCTACATGCAGTCCTGCTCCAGATGGATAAGGAAACATGTCGAGAACATAATGTTTCGGTTTTTCGGAGTTATTTTTCTTGCAAAAGTTTGATTTTCTGCCCAATATTTTTGCCATTTGGCTTCAATTTCGTTTGGATTGTACTTCATTTCTAAGCGACTAAGATTCTAAGTTACTAAGGTTCTAAGCTTTTCACTAAATTAATTAAGTAGCAAATTTACATTTATTGCGGATTGTAGCAAAGCTATTTCACTGACAAACAAATAAAATAACAAAATACTTATTTTTAATTACGTAAAAATACTTATATTAGCACCAAAAATACGTACATTACTTATTTCACAAATCAATTTCTTAAAAGAAGGAAAGAATATTTTTATTAACTAATCATTATTTTTACAAAAGTCATTAAGGGAATAAAAATGAATAAGGATAAAAAATATTCTGTTGAAGTTCGTATTTGGATCGAAGAAACCGAAGGTGCGTTTTTAGGAATTGGTAAAATCTGGCTTTTAGAAAATATCCGAAAAACAGGATCAATTACAAATGCCGCGAAAGAAATGAAAATGGCATATAGGCAAGCTTGGCAATTGGTTGAAGAAATGAATCAGCGGGCAGAATCTCCATTGGTAGAAAAACTTCTTGGCGGAAAAGGAGGCGGCGGTGCAAAATTAACTGAAGCAGGAGAAAGAGCCATCGAAGTTTTTTATGACGTTGAAAATCGTATTAAAGAATTTGCCAAAAAAGAAACTCAAAATTTAAAATTTTAAAATCAACCCTATTCTAAAAAAAAACGATTAACCAAACCCTTTTTTTTTAACAAGCAGTATTCATTTTAAAACATACTGAAAAACTATTTTTATATGAAACCAAAATTATTATCCTTTCTGCTTTTTCCACTCATCGGATTTGCACAACAAAACAATTCGAAAACCACAGATTCTCTCAAAATTTCAAATGTCTTTAATCTTGGAGAAGTCATTATTACCAATCAACAAAACAAAGACACTTTGAACCGAGTGACTTCAAAAACAATGGAATCACAAAATAAAATGGAGGTTTCGAAAGCTTTGAATCTATTACCTGGAATAAGTTTAACTGCTTCTGGCCCAAGAAATGAATCGATGGTTTCTGTTCGCGGTTTCGACTTAAGACAGGTTCCGGTTTATATGGACGGAATTCGGTTTATGTTCCGTATGACGGTTATGTAGATTTGGCCAGATTTACCACTTTTGATTTAGGCGCAGTAGATGTTTCTAAAGGATTTTCGTCTGTACTTTACGGACCAAATTCGCTTGGAGGCGCGATCAATCTTGTTTCTAGAAAACCTTCTAAAAAATTAGAATATGATGCCGCTTTAGGAATGATTAATGAAAACGGATATCGAGGAAATGTAAATATCGGTTCGAAAATAGGTAAATTCTATTTTCAAGGCGGGTTTTCTTATTTAGACCGTGATTCTTTTAGAATGTCTTCTAGTTTTGTTCCGACAGCCAATGAGAATGGCGGACAAAGAGACAATTCGTATCGAACAGACCAAAAAATCAGCTTTAAAGTTGGATGGACTCCAACTGAAAAAAGCGAATATGCAATTGGCTACATCAATCAGCAGGGCGAAAAAGGAAATCCTGTTTATACGGGATACGACACGCAAAATTCGCTTTTGCTAAAACCTCGCTATTGGCAATGGCCAAACTGGGATAAAGAAAGTTTTTATTTTATTTCTAATTCTGCTTTTGATGATAAAAACAGTTTCAAAACAAGATTGTATTTTGACCGATTTAAAAACACACTCGATAGTTACGACGATTCTTCTTATTCGACACAAACAAAACCGTATGCTTTTGAAAGCATTTACAACGATTATACCTTTGGAGGAAATCTGGAATACAACACTAAAATAATTCCAAAAAACGATTTAAAATTTGCCTTTCAATTTAAAGAAGATGTGCATCGCGAGAACAATCTTGGTGAACCTGTTCGCCATTTTATAGACAATACGGTTTTAATTGGAATTGAAGATGTTTACAAAGTCAATTCAAAATTCACTGTAATTCCTGGCGTTAGTTACAACATTCGAAAAAACTTGGAAGCTGAGGATTACAACAGCACAACAAAAACAATTTCAGATTTTCCAGATGCTGGGGCAAGTGATGCTTTTAATGCGCAAGTTGGACTTTTCTATCAGTTAAATAATCAGCAAAAACTGGGCGCAACCATTTCTCAGAAAACCAGATTTGCAACTATAAAAGACCGATATTCTTATAGAATGGGAACAGCAATTCCGAATCCAGATTTAAAACCCGAAAAAGCAATTAATTATGAATTAAATTATACCACAAATCTTTTCGAGAAAATCACTTTTCAAACAGCGCTTTTCTACAGTTCACTTTCAGATGCAATCTTAAGCGTAAGCAATGTTGAACCAGGAAAATCGCAAATGCAGAATTTTGGCGAAGCTGATTATAAAGGGATAGAAGCGCAACTGAATTATGCAATTTTAGAAAACCTCTCATTAAATTTGAATTACACTTACATCGAAAGAAAAAACATCACCAATCCAAATATTCATTTTACAGATGTTCCAAACACAAAAGTAATGGGAACTTTAGAATATAGTCCAATCAAAATTCTTCGATTAATTGCCAATACCGAATTTAATTCGCCTCGTTTCAGTACAAGTTATGGCGCAAGAGTTCCAGATTATACGCTTCTCAATTTATATGTTTCTGGCAAAATATCTAAAAACTTCAGTCTTGATGCTGGTTTGAATAATATTTTCGATCGAAATTACAGTCTTGTTGAAGGATATCCAGAAGAAGGCCGTAACTTTTTTGTGACACTTCGTTTTTTCAATTAATTTTCAAAGGTGTTAAGAAACTAGGTTTTCTTTCTTCCAATATTTGCTAAAGTTCGCAAAGCTTCTATCGTTAAAAGCTCTGCGAACTTTGAGTTATTAACATTCGAGCATAAAGAAATCTTTACGTACTTTGCGGTTAATTCAACTTTTTATTCGGGAACGAATCGTACATTTATGGGATAAAAGTTCGTTATTAACTTTAAATAAAGAAATTCTTTATTATTTTTACCACATAATTTAAGCAGACTATGAGTTCTAACTTTGATAAATTTCAAAAACGCAGGTTAATTTCCTCTTATTTTTCGGTAGTATTAAGTGTATTCTTGGTTTTATTCCTTTTGGGAGTACTAGGATTATTCATTATCAATTCTAAACAGTTGGCTGACGATTTTAAAGAAAAAATTGCGATGACCGTTTTTTTAAAAATGAAGCAAACGACAGTGTTATCAAAGCATTTAACACCGAACTTAAAAGAGCGCCTTTTGCCAGATCTTTTGTTTATGTAACCAAAGAGAAGCTGCAAAAGAACATACAGATATTATCGGAGAAGATTTCTTAACCTTTTTGGGAGAAAATCCTTTATTGAATTCATACGACATTCACTTAAAAGCAGATTATGTAGAGAGAGACAGTATCGTAAAAATCGAAAGCCGTTTCCGCAAAAATGCTATGATTTCAGATATCGTTTACGACAAACAATTGGTAAATCTTGTAAATGACAACATCAGAAAAGTAAGTATGTGGATTTTGATTATCAGTGGTTTCTTGACTGTAATTGCTGTTTTATTAATCAATAGTTCGCTTCGTTTATCCATTCATTCAAATCGTTTCATTATCAAAACCATGCAAATGGTTGGTGCTACAAAAGCGTTTATCCGTAAACCGTTTGTAATGCGAAGCGTAAAACTTGGAATGCTAGGCGCAGGTTTGGCTATTATTGCTTTAATCGCACTTTTGCTTTATGTAGACACTAATTTCCCTGGTTTAGGAATTCTAGAAGACAAAGCTTTAACTGGTTTAGTTTTAGTTGCCGTTTTTGGTTTAGGAGTTTTAATTACTTGGGTAAGTACGCATTTTGCAACACAACGTTTCTTGAATTTAAGAACCGACGATCTTTACTAATTTTAGATTGTAGATTACAGATTTTAAAAAAAATGCCTTCGACTTAGCTCAGGCTGATAAACATATAAAGATGAAAAACAACAATAATAAAGAAGAACAACAAGTTCAAAAACAGGAATTCCTTTTTGACAGCATCAATTATAAAATTTTATTAATTGGTATTGTTGTAATTGCGCTAGGATTTATTTTAATGTCTGGTGGAGGAAGTAAAGATCCGAATGTTTTTAACGAAGACATTTTCAACTTTAGACGTATTCGTTTAGCCCCAACAACTGTTTTAATCGGTTTTGGAATCACGATTTATTCTATATTCAAAAAATCAAAATAATACAAGGTTTATAGATTTTAGACACTGAGCAAAGCGAAGTAATCAATCTGAAATCTAAAATCTGAAATCTAAAATTCTAAATGAACACATTACAAGCTATTGTTCTTGCCATTATTGAAGGAATTACAGAATTTTTGCCTGTTTCTTCAACGGGTCATATGATTATTGCCTCTTCGTTTTTCGGAATCGCACACGACGATTTCACTAAACTTTTTACCATTGTAATTCAGCTTGGTGCAATACTTTCGGTTGTTATTTTATACTTTAAACGTTTCTTTCAAACTTTTGACTTCTATTTCAAACTTTTAGTTGCTTTTATTCCTGCCGTTGTTTTAGGATTATTATTAAGCGATTTTATTGATGGCTTATTAGAAAACCCTGTAACTGTTGCGGTTTCTCTTTTAATTGGTGGAATTATTTTATTGAAAGTAGACGAATGGTTTAATAATCCAAATACAGCTGAAACTTCACAAGAAATCAGTTATTTACAAGCTTTCAAAATTGGATTATTTCAGTGTATTGCTATGATTCCTGGAGTTTCTCGAAGTGGAGCTAGTATTGTTGGAGGAATGTCTCAAAAATTATCAAGAACTACAGCTGCGGAATTTTCATTTTTCTTAGCCGTTCCAACTATGTTGGGTGCAACTGCAAAAAAATGCTACGATTATTACAAAGCTGGTTTTGAATTATCTCACGATCAAGTAAATATGTTGGTTATTGGAAACATTGTTGCTTTTGTTGTGGCACTTTTAGCAATAAAAACTTTCATCGGATTTTTGACTAAAAACGGATTTAAAGTTTTTGGTTATTACCGAATTATTGCGGAATCATTTTATTATTGATTCACTTTTTCATTCATCCGCTTACTATTATATAATGACACCCGAAGAATATTTAGAAGGTCAGGTTTTATTGATTGACAAACCTTTAAAATGGAGTTCATTTCAAGCTGTCAATAAATTAAAATACCTTTTAATTAATAAAGTTGGACTTCCTAAAAAGTTCAAAATTGGCCACGCAGGAACTTTAGATCCATTAGCAACAGGACTTTTATTGATCTGTACAGGAAAATTCACTAAAAGAATTTCAGAACTTCAAGGTCAGGCAAAAGAATATACGGGAACTTTTTATATTGGAGCCACTACTCCATCGTACGATTTAGAAACTGAAATCGATCAAACTTTCCCAACCGATCATATTGATGAATCTTTAATTCATGAAACGGTAAAACAATTTTTAGGAGAAATCGACCAGAAACCGCCTATTTTTTCTGCTATTAAAAAAGACGGTGTTCGTTTATACGAACATGCTCGCGCTGGAGAATCTATTGAAATTGAAAGCAGAAAAACTACGATTCACGAATTTGAAATTACAAGAATTGCATTGCCAGAAATAGATTTTAGAGTGGTTTGCTCTAAAGGAACTTACATTCGTTCACTTGCTTACGATTTTGGGAAAGCAATGAATTCTGGTTCGCATTTAACTGTTTTACGCCGAACAAAAATTGGTGATTACGATGTGAAAAATGCTATTGATATTACCTTATTTGAAGAGAGCTTTAAATAGCTAAAAATAAAAAGCACATTACTATTGTTTGAAAAAGTAATGTGCCAAGCTCTTAAGAAAAGTAATTTTATCTCATACTCATCTCGATTTAATAGTGAGGCACATTTTTCCCTCCGAACAAAAATTTAGAAAAGAAATCATAAAACCTTTCGAATAACTTTTTCATAATAGTGTACTTTTAATTGTTGAACATTAAATAAACACCAGTAAAAAGAGTAAATCTGAAAGTTATAATAGAAGTGGGTTAGCTTCACTAAGTTACGAAATTCTATTTAAGATAAAAAGACTTTAAGATAATTTTATCAACCAAAACATCTGCTTATCAACACATTATCTTGCTAAAGTCTATTATATTTAATGTTTTCCATAATTTCGACCAATTCTTCCTGAACCGAAATTCCTTTATCTGTCAAATACCATAACTGTAAGTCGGTTTTTATTTTTTCGTCGATAGCGCCAACCTCTCTTTTGTGTTTCGCCATTAATTCGGCAGCTCCTTTTGGTCTTGGCCCCCAATCGGCGCGTACAATTCCAGCTTCTTTACAAATAACAATTACTTTTGGAATCGCTCTTCCGCCATTGGTCAAATAATGATTCATTAAATCATCATTTTCATCGCGAAACGCAATTCTCAAATCGATTTTTTTATGAGAAGCAAGAGCCATTTTATTCAAGATGGGAAGAATTTGCGCTGCATCTCCGCACCAGCCTTCAGAAAGCACAAGCCAGATATAGTGATTGTCTAAGTTTTGGAGTTTCTCTGCGACAGCATCTGAAATAGAGATCGTTTTTTCTAGCCTATTCATTCTAGCTTCATTCAATTTGGAATAATTGGTAAGACTTTCAGATTGTTCATTGCCCGTTGATTTTCCCTCCTTCAACAAATCAGTTACTATTTTTCTGTATTCAGCATAAGAATGACTATTGAATAATGCTTTGGCTACGATGCTTTTCATTTTTTTATTTTTTTTAGGATACAATAAAAATACAAAATTTAGGAAGACGGAGAAAATGACATTTGTCACATTTAAATTAAATAACTGCGAAGTCGCTTTAAACCTAAAATTGCACCAAGAATTAATTTTTTGCAAACATTATTTTTAAAAATCAGAATATGTCTATATTTGCACAAATTAACGCAACACACACATGAAATATAAAAGAATTCTTCTTAAACTTAGCGGCGAGGCCTTAATGGGTGATTTACAATACGGTATTGACCCGAAAAGATTAGGCGAATATGCAGATGAAATCAAGCAGATTCACGACAAAGGAGTAGAAATTGCTATTGTTATTGGAGGAGGAAATATTTTTAGAGGCGTTGCCGGAGCAAGCTCAGGAATGGACAGAGTGCAAGGAGATTACATGGGAATGCTTGCAACTGTTATTAACGGAATGGCTTTGCAGGGCGCTCTTGAAGATAAAGGAATGAAAACGCGTCTGCAGACTGCTTTGAAAATGGAATCTATTGCAGAACCATACATTAAGAGAAGAGCTGACCGTCACCTTGAAAAAGGCAGAATCGTAATTTTTGGTGCTGGAACTGGAAATCCATATTTTACAACCGATACAGCTGCAGTTTTAAGAGGTATTGAAATTAATGCTGATGTTATCTTAAAAGGAACTCGCGTTGATGGTGTTTATGACTCTGATCCAGAAAAAAATGCTTCTGCTGTAAAATTTGATTTTATCTCATTTGACGACGTACTTAAAAAAGGATTAAATGTAATGGATACTACTGCATTTACCTTGAGCCAAGAAAACAAATTGCCAATCGTTGTTTTTGATATGAATAAAATCGGAAACCTTTTGAAAATCTGCGAAGGCGAAAACATCGGAACTGTAGTAAATATATAGTCATCAGTAACAGTTTTACAGTCGCGCAAGACTATAACTGAAAACTGAGAATGAAAACTGAAAACTAAAGAAAAAATGACTGAAGAAATAGACTTTATTTTAGAAAGTACTGAGGAATCAATGAATGGTACTATTGCACACTTAGAGAAAGAATTTCTTAATATTCGTGCAGGAAAAGCTTCTCCAGCTATGCTTGGAGGTGTTTTTGTAGATTATTACGGATCTGCAACACCGCTTTCTCAAGTATCTAAAATTAGTGTTCCAGATGCTAGAACAATTACATTGCGACCATTTGAAAAAAATATCTTGCAAGCAATTGAAAAAGCAATCTTGATTGCTAACATTGGTTTTAACCCAATGAATAATGGTGACATGATAATTATTAGTGTACCGCCATTAACAGAAGAGCGTCGTCGTGATTTGGCAAAACAAGCAAAATCTGAAGCTGAAGATGCTAAAATCGGTATTCGTAATTCTCGTAAAGATGCTAATACTGACATCAAAAAATTAGAAAAAGAAGGAACTTCAGAAGACATCTGTAAATCTGCAGAAGAAGAAGTTCAGAACTTAACAAACTCTTACATTAAAAAAATTGATGAGTTATTGGTCGCAAAAGAAGCTGAAATCATGAAAGTGTAATCTGAGATTGAGATAAAAATAAAAAATCCGTTTGGTTTATTGTACCAGACGGATTTTTTTATTGCTATTTTTGCATACGAAAATTAATTTCTTTTCGTTTTTGAAACTATATCATTCTGTATGAAGCTATTTTGTTTTTTGACTTTGTTTTTTACGCTTACCCTTCAAGCGCAAATTCAAATAAACGGAATCGTAACCGATTCAAACAACAAACCTCTTCCGTTTGCCACCATTACCACTTCAGAAAACAATAACACAATTACAGATGTTGATGGTAAGTTCATTTTTAAAATTAGCAGTTCTGCCACGTCACTTACTGTTTCTTATATAGGTTTTCAGACTAAAACTATTGCTTTAATCAATACTAAAACTTTTTATTCGGTAGCACTTTTACAGCAGACAGATGACTTAAAAGAAGTTGTGGTTTCTAATGAAAACCCTGCATTAACTATAATAAAAAAAGTTATTGCTAATAAGTCGATCAATGATCCGCAGAAAAAGCTTGATAATTTTGAATACAAAACCTACAACAAACTAATTGTAACTGCAAATCCCGATTCGATTGACGGACGTATCGATACTTCGGCGGCGTATAAAGATTTAAATAAAAAAATCATCAACATCGATTCGTCTGATTATAAGTTTAAAGAAATTGTCAGTAAGCGACATTTATTTCAAACAGAGAAAGTTTCTCAATATCAATTTGGAAACAACAAGTTAAAAGAAACCGTTTTAGGAACCAAAATTGCTGGTTTCAAACAGCCTATTTATGAAGTTTTAGCTTTCAACCTTCAATCTATTTCGATTTACGATTCTAAATACGAATTGTTCGAAACTAAGTATGAAAATCCTATTTCGAAAAATGCACCTTCAAATTACAATTACAAACTGTTAGATACTGTTAGTATTAAAGGCCGTGACACGTATATGATTTATTTTAAAAATAAGTCAAGACACAGAGCTTCTGGATTAGAAGGAGTCTTATATATCGATAAAGAAAATTTTGCTGTCGCGAAAGCTGTAATGCGAATTAAAGGTGTTTTGGATATCAGTGGGATACATGAATTTGAATATATTCCGAAAGAAAAAATATGGTTTCAGAGCAATACCACTTTCAAAATCGTAAAAGGAAAAAATGATGACGACATCAGAATTCTTGGAGGAACCATTCAATTTGATGGAGACGTTGAAGAGAATTTTGAATCGCGAAAAAAAGTAGCTTCAGATTTTACTTATCTGCTTTCTGAAAGTAATAGTTTTGATATTCGTGTTAACACCAACAACCCAATAAAAAACCCATCTCTTTATATCGAAATTAAAGACGATGCGGCAAAAAAACCAGAAAGTTTCTGGGAAGCCTATAGAAAAGAAAATCTTGATTTAAAGAGCCAAAAAACATATCTGCTATTAGATAGTCTTTCTATTCGAAATCGAATCGAAAAACGTTTGGGAATTGGCCGAAAAATCATCAACGGCTTCTACCCGATTGGTCCTGTCGATTTGGATTTGAAAAAAATCATAAGCTATAACAATTACGAAGGTTTTCGTCTTGGCATAGGCGGTATTACAAATGACCGTTTATCTAAAAATTTCCGTCTTGAAGGCTATACCGCTTACGGAACAAAAGATGGTGTTTTTAAATACAGCGTTGGAGGCGGTGTTTTATTAGACAAACATACCAATACTTGGTTTAATGGCTATTATGCCGACGATGTTCGAGAAATTGCAAGTACTGTCTTTTCGGTTGATAGACGTGTTTTTAAAATTTACGATCCTCGCCCTATCAACATTAGCACATTTTATGAATATACGGGATGGAGAGGAAATGTTCAAACCAAATTTATTCCGAAAACTGAGGCTATTCTGGAGCTTTCACGAAATTATATCGAGCCAAAATTTGATTATCTTTTTAATCTTAACGGAAAATTATATTCCAATTATGTTATGACCACGGCAATGCTTTCTATTCTATGGGCACCCTTTAGCAATTACATGCAAACTCCGACAGGAAGAACTGAAAGCGATAAAAAATTTCCGAGGTTTACTTTCCAATACACACAATCTTTGCCAAATGTTTTTGATAATGATTTTACTTTTAGCAAAATAGATTTTAAAGCAGAATACGAAAAAAAGTACTTAAATCGTCAAAAAACAAGTTTGCTTTTACAGGCGGGTTATGCAATGGGAGATGTTCCAATTACGCATTTGTACAATACAGCTCCGAATAACTTAACTAAAGAAACCGTTATTCAGCGTATTACTTTTGCAGGAAGAAACTCTTTTGAAACCATGTATTTTAATGAGTTCTTCTCGAGCCAATATCTAATGTTTCAAATTAAACATGGTTTTGACCGAATTACACTTTTCAAAAAAGTACGACCATCTCTTGTTATAGTTTCTAGAATGGCTTGGGGAAGTATGGAAAAACCAGAACAACATGTTGGTCCAACTTACAAAACGCTCGATAAAGGTTATTTTGAATCGGGAATCGAATTGAACAGAATTTTTAAGGGCTTTGGTTTAGGCGGATTTTATAGATATGGGCCAAATCAGTTAATGAAATTTGAAGATAATATCGCGGTTAAGATTTCTTATGTTCTTGATTTAGGACTTTAATTTCGAAATTTCAACTTACAATCTTTGGACATATAACTTTGTCAAAGTTTAAAATTTTGACAAAGTTATGCGCCATATAAAAAATCCCAAACTCCAATAGGTAAAATTGGAATTTGGGATTTTTATTTATTAAAATTTTAAAACTTTATGGTTTAAGAATTAAAACCGATGGTGAGTTATTCAACCAGATACTTTGAGATTCTATTAATTTTTTCCAACTATCTAAACTGATAATCATTAGATCTTGGCTTTCTAAAAATTCTTTCTTTAGTGTTCTGTCATTCATAATCATGATATGATTGGGTGCAATCTGCTCGATAGAACGAATTGTTTCCTGAATTTCTCTAGTATTTTTCACTTCTCCTCCAGCATCTAAAACCGTAATTTGAGAACCGTTGTTATTAATTAGCTTTTTAGCATATTCAATTAAAAAAGCATCTTCTTTACTAAAAATCGGCATCAAAACCTGATTAACTTCCTCTAGATCTTTATCAATAAAAATTCCAACCGGCATTTTTGATTTTAAGATAATATGGCGCGTTCTTTCATCAAACGGATTATTTTCAAACAAACCTTCTTTTCCTGTAAACTTATCAATCAAACGATCTGGATTTACAATTCTGGTTGTAAACCCAAGTATTTTACCAAGCAAAGTTCCATCAAAAATAGATTGCCCCAAACCAACCAGCAATAAGTCATATTCACCCTGATTTGCTGTATCAATAATATCCGAATCAATATCACTAGAAACTTTATGCAAACTCACCATATCCTGATTCAATGCGTGCGACTCTTCAATTACCGAAGCGACATTTTTTTCTCATGCTCTTTCACATCAAAAGAATGTATTTCGGTACTTAAAGACAAATGCATTGCCGTTACAATCGAATTATCAGCTTGTTTTTTCACCAAACTATTCGCAATTTTAAGCAGTTTCTTTCCTTTTTCTGGAGTTGCAAACGAAAGCAGAATCTTGTATTTGCTTTTGCTTCCTATTTCCTGCTGAACGGCTGTTATTTTATCTTTAAAAATAAATTCGATAAAATCTAACGCTGGACCTGTCATGAAAGTAGTCACCAACGCCATAATTACCATCATAGTAAAAATTTCTGCTGACAATACTCCCAGATCATAACCGATATTTAAAACTACCAATTCCATTAAACCTCTTGTGTTCATCAAGGCACCAATAGCCAAACTGTCTTTCCAGTTTTGTCCCATAAATTTGGCGACCAAAGCACTTCCGAAGAATTTACCAACTACGGCAACCAAAATAATTAAACCTGTAATCTTCCATAATTCTGGATCATTCAGCAATCCTATTTGTGTACGCAAACCTGTAAACACAAAGAACAGTGGCAATAGAACAATAATTGAAACGTCTTCAACTTTTTCGATAAATAAGTTTCTGAATTTGTTGTTTTCTGGCATAATTGCTCCAGCAAGAAAAGCTCCAAACAGAGCATGAATTCCAATTAACTCAGATGCATAAGCAGAAATTAAAAGTGTAATAAAGAAAATGGCAACAACGGGTTTATTTAAACTTTCTCGAGTTGCATTTAAATCTCCTACCCTTTTTAAGAACGGACGAACGATTTTTAGCATTATAATTACATACAAAATCGCCATTCCGATTACGTATAATGAACTCGAAAGCGAACCTGCTTTTACAATGGCAATAACAACAGCCAAAATACACCAAGCCGTAATGTCATCTGCAGCGGCACAGGTAATGGCAATAGTTCCTAATTTTGTTTTCTGCATTCCGCGTTCTTGAACAATTCTAGCCAAAACCGGAAATGCTGTAATACTCATGGCAATTCCCATAAATAATCCGAAAGAAGAAAACTCAACTCCCAATGGAGCATACGTTTCATAAATAAAAAAGGCAAGCGATAGACCTAAAGCAAATGGAATTACAATACTTGCATGACTGATTACAACGGCATCATGCGCTTTGTTTTTCAAGACTTTCAAATCCAATTCCATTCCGATAACGAACATAAACAGAATTAAACCAATCTGACTTAAAAACTGTAAATTTCCTAAAGATTCTTTTGGAAATAAGGTCGCTGAAAACTCTGGAAAATACATTCCGACCAAAGAGGGTCCTAAAACAATTCCGGCAATCATTTCGCCAATTACCGATGGCTGTCCGATTTTTTCTAAAAAACCATCCAAACAAACGCGCCACTAAAATGATCGTCACGATCTGTGCCAATAAAATGGCTAAAGGATGCTTGCAGGTTTTCAATCATCGAATGAAGAAAGTCTTTCCAATGATTGCTTTCAACACTTTTCTTTACAATATTACGTCCTACTTCTAATGAGGCACCTTTTGAAATTACCCAATATATTAGTGCGGTAAAGCCGCCAATAACTGTTACATAAAATACAGAGTTCTTTATATTATTCATAAACTCGTTCTTTAGATTTAATTAACGCAAATATCCGTACTGTGAATTTAGTGAAAAAGCAATTCACTTGTTAATTTCGATCGCATGTAACAAGTCGGGAAAAAATTGTAATAAGTTTTAGAGTTTTACTTTCTTTAAAAAGTCAGCTCGATAAGTTTCGCTTAAGATTAGAGTGATGTTCTTATTATTTTCTTCTAAATGGTGCAGTACAATTTCGTTATGATTAAAGAACTTTATTGCTTTTACCGCTACGATTTCTTTTTTATTGATTCGGCAGAAATCAGCATCAGGCAATTCGTTTAAAAGCGTATCGAATTTTACATTTTTCAAATTCAAAAAACTTCCATCAGCAAGCAAAACCGTTTTGTCTCGACTATCGCTCGCGGCAGTTTTTACATATTGGATTTTATTAAAGTACAGCAACGTTTTTCCTTTATCAGTATTCAGCTGAATGAATTTTTTATCCGAATTTGATTTTTCAAAACGCTCCAACGCTTTTGCAATTGCCTTTTGCAAACGCTCCAATTTTACAGGTTTTGTAATATAATCTACAGCATCGATATTAAATGCTTCGGCTGCATATTCTTTATACGCTGTGCAGAAAATCACCAATTTGTCCTGCAATTTTTCTGCCAAATGCAATCCGTCAATTCCGGGCATTTCAATATCCGAAATCAGCAAATCAAAATCAAGGTTCGAAAAATCAGACAGCAATTTCTCGGGATCATTACATGTTTTTACGATTTCCAATTCAGGAATCTGTTCGCAAAGCATTTTTAGGTAAGTTAACCCTGGAAGCTCATCGTCCAGAAGCAAGCATTTCAGTTTTGTATTCAAGCAAATCAATTTTTAGATGGGCAATATAAACATCGTTTTCTATAAACCTATCGAGTTTGAAATTATTCTTATAAATAATGCGAAGACGGTGTTCAAGTGTTGCGTGACCAATACCGCTGCGTTCTTTTTTTAGCACTTTTTTATCTGAGATTTTGTTTGAAACCGTCATAAAAAAAGCATTGTTTTTAAACTCAAAAACTACCGAAATAAAAGCATCTGCACTTTGTAAATCTGCATGTTTGAAAGCATTTTCAATTAAATCAATAGAAATTAAAGGTGCCAATAAAGGCTGATCGTACAATTTGTCTTCTTGATTAATATTAGTTTTGACTTTCAGCTCAAAAAGCGGACTGATTTTGATTTTATTGATTTCGATCAAATTCAATGCAAAATCAATTTCTTCTTTTGCAGTTACAAACTTTTTTTTGCTTTCGTAAAGAATATAATCCAAAACATTGGCCAATTTATCCAAAGCAAAATAAGTCTGGTAAGCATGAGACTGAATAGAGTTTAGAATGTTCTTAAATAAATGCGGATTTAGTTTCGATTCTAAATTTTCTAATTGCAAATCGTTTACTTTAGATTCTAAAGCATAAAAGCTTTTTTCGGCATCGTCTTTTGCTTTTTTGGTTTGCATTAATTGATAAATCATAAAACAAATGATAACAATTAAAAGCAAAAGAATTGCTAGAAAAATAAACGTTATGGTATTATTATTTTGCATGTTTTTAAGATTGTAAACTTTCTTTTAATGACATTTTATAATTAAGCAAAATTCCGGTTGTTAGCACCAAAATACTGGATGCCCACAAATAATATCCTAATCCAAATGAAACAATCTTGGCCAGTGCACCACTTTCAGCTCCTAAAATTTCACTCCAAAAAGCAAAAGAAATAGCTAATCCAGATGCAATTAAACTCAAAAGAACTGCTTTTTCATTATTTTTCAGGAAATATATAATAGCCAAAAGACATAATGGATTGGCCAACCAAATAATTTCTTCAAACAATCCGCCACCCAAAAAAGCTATTGCACCAATCAAGAAATATCCTAAAGCCGAATCGTTTCTTACTTCTCCACTATAATTTACAACAATTGCATCTTGTGTTAATGAAACAAAAAGTAAAAGTAAACTTATGGCAATGGTTAGAAATTTAATCTGTTTTGAATCCATTTGTACTGAGTTTTAAGGAAAATAGAAAATCTAATCTGCTGTAATCTGTCAAATCTGCATGAGAATTTGCAAAAAATAAAGATTCAAATTTATTCCGCTATTATTCGAAATTAATTGCAAATATGAGAAAAGCTAACGACTAATCGATAAAAAGCAAGCAAATTGTCCCATTTTAAAGATGATATATTTTGTGTTAACATAAAGTAAAATAGAAAGGAATATTTATGATTTCGAGCACTTTTCACTACATTTGCATCCATTTTTTAAAGATGTTATGAAAAACACTATTCAAGTTGGATTTTGGGAAAAATTAGCCCGAATCATACTTAAAAACAGAATTACGATTCTAGTTATACTTTCTGCTTTGACTCTTTTCTTTGGTTATCAGTGGAAGAATCTTGCTATGACTTATACAGAAGCTAACTTGCTTCCAAAAGATCATATTGCAAATAAAGATTATCAAAAATTCCTTGATAAGTTTGGTGAGGAAGGGAATCTTATCGTTATTGGTTTTAAAGATCCTAAATTCTTTACACCAAAAAACTACGCCGCATGGAATGAATTGATGACAGGTTTGAAAAAATCTAAAGAAGTTGATTTAGTAGTTTCTTTAAACGATTTAAAAAAGCTTGAAAAAGATACTGTTAACGAAAAATTTGTTTTAGCGCCTTTTATTGATCAAAGCAAAGTTCTGGATCCTACTTATTTAAAAGGCATTCAGCATGAATTATTCAATAATTTACCTTTCTATGAAGGTCTTTTGTTCAATAAAGAAAGCGGAAGTATTCGCTCTGCGGTTTACATCAATAAAAATTTGGTAAATACTGCTAACAGAAAAACTTTTATCCTAGAAAATCTAGTTCCGAAAATCAATAAATTCGAAAAAACAACCGGAATTGATTTGAAAGTTTCGGGAATGCCGTACATCAGAACGATCAATGCGGACAATATGAAAGGCGAAATCGGACTTTTCATTGGAGCGTCTTTATTGACCGTTTCTCTGATTTTCTTTTTCTTCTTCCGTTCGTTTAGAGCTACGTTTATTTCAATCTGTATTTTGATTGTTGGTGTAACTTGGTCTTTTGGAACGCTTGGATTATTCGGATATAAAATCACGATTTTAACAGCTATAATTCCGCCGCTAATTATTGTAATCGGAATTACAAACTGTATATTCCTGATTAATAAATACCAGCAAGAAATTAAACTGCATAACAATCAAGCAAAAGCATTGCAACGCGTTATTTCAAAAATTGGACATTCGACTTTTATGACCAATTTAACGGCTGCAATTGGTTTTGCAACTTTGATGATTACAGGAAACGAACTTCTTTTTGAATTCGGATTGGTAACTTCTATCAATGTGCTTTCTGTTTATACTTTGACACTTTTCATCGTGCCAATTATTTACAGTTTTATGCCTTTGCCAAAAGAGAAACATTTATATCACTTAGACAAAACTTATATTTCGACACTTTTAAATACAGTTACAACTATTGTTAAAGGCAAAAAGACAATTGTATACTGTATTTATGCGGTTCTATTTGTTGTGAGTTTGAATGGAGTTAGACAAATGAAAGTTTCGGGAAGTTTGATTGGCGAAATGCCGAAAAGTGCTTCTTTCTTTAAAGATATTTTATTTTACGAAAAGGAATTTAACGGAGTAATGCCTCTTGAAATTATGGTGGATACCAAAAAGAAAAAAGGTGTTATGAAAGCTTCAACTATTCGCAAAATGGATGAATTGCAGAATACGATTTCTGAAATTCCAGAATTAGCAAAACCAGTTTCTATAGTAAACTTGGTAAAATATTCTAAACAGGCTTTCTATAACGGAAACCCAGAATATTACCAATTACCGACTTCGCAAGAGCAGACTTTTATTTTAAGTTATGCTAAAAATGCGACGAAAAACAGCAAAGAAAATTTAATGAAAGCTTACGTTGATTCGACTGGACAATATGCCAGAATCACTACTTTCATGAAAGATATTGGAACAGATGAAATGGCAAAAGTAGAAGGAAAGCTTCGCAAGAAAATTGACGAAATTTTCCCAAAAGACCGCTACGAAGTTACGATCACAGGAAAAGCATTGGTTTTCCAGAAAGGAACAACTTACTTGGCGCATAACTTAATTGAATCATTATTGTTTGCGATTTTAACTATTGCAATTTTAATGCTGTATTTATTCCGTTCGTTCAAAATGGTAGCGACTTCTTTGATTACAAATATTTTACCGCTTTGCATTACTTCGGGATTAATGGGTTATTTTGGAATTCCGTTAAAACCTTCAACGATTTTGGTATTCAGTATCGCTTTCGGAATCTCGGTTGATAATGCCATTCAGTTTATGGCGAAATACAAAGATGAATTGACTCAAAATAAAGGAAAAGTAAAAAAATCTGTTTTCAGCGCTTTAAGAGAAACTGGAGTAAGTACATTCTACACTTCTATCGTTTTGATCTTAGGTTTTGCCACTTTTACTTTATCAAGCTTCAGCGGAACAATTGCTTTAGGAGGATTAATTTCTTGTACTTTGGTTTTTGCGATGTTTGCTAACTTGGTTGTTTTACCATCGTTGGTTTTGACTTTCGAAAAGAAGAAAACGAAGAAAGAAGAATTGGAGAATTTAGAGAAATAATTTTTTGTTTGCCACGAATTTCGCGAATTGGCACGAATTTAAAAAACATAAATCTTTGTCAAAGTTTTAAACTTTGACAAAGAAAGATAGTAGCACAGTTTGTCATTCCGAGGAACGAGGAATCTCACACGAAGCTCGACAAAGATTTGCCACAATATTGTCATTTCGACGAAGGAGAAATCTCCGCAAGTAGCTCCGCTCAGTAATTCATAACTTTGTCGAGTTTCTTACGAAGATTTCTCCTTCGTCGAAATGACAAAACAAGAGAAATTTCTTCTTTTGAAACCAAATACCCTAGCCTCGATCGTAGCGACATCCTTTCTATTTTTCCTTTAAAAATAGAAAGATATAGCGAAGAGCGGGAAACAGCTTCAAAAATTAATTATTATCGATTATATTTGCAGTTGTTCAAAACGAATATTATTTAATATCAATTATATATAAAAATGAAACACACAAAAGTTAGAGACTTATTAAACAGTACGACGACGTTACAGGAAGTGAATGCAAAAGGATGGGTGAGAACTTTTAGAAATAATCAGTTTATCGCTTTAAATGACGGTTCTACCATTAATAATATTCAATGTGTTGTTGATTTTGAAAATACACCAGAAGAAACTTTAAAAAGAATCACAACTGGAGCAAGCAGTTTCTGTAATTGGAACTTTGGTTGAAAGTAAAGGTGCAGGTCAGAAATACGAAATTCAGGTGAACAAACTTGAAATTCTTGGAGATTCTGATGCAGAGAAATTCCCAATGCAACCTAAAAAACACTCTTTAGAATTTTTACGTGAAAATGCGCACTTGCGTGTACGTACAAATGCTTTTGGTGCGATTATGCGTGTGCGTTCGGTTTTATCTTATGCGGTTCACAGCTATTTCCAACAAAAAGGTTTCGTATATGTAAACACGCCAATTATTACTGGAGCTGACGCTGAAGGTGCTGGAGAAATGTTCCAAGTTACTTCTTTACCATTGGATAATCTTCCAAAAAATGAAGAAGGAAACATTGATTTCAAAAAAGATTTCTTTGGAAAACACACTAACTTAACGGTTTCTGGACAATTAGAAGGTGAAACTTTCGCAATGGCTTTGGGTCAGATCTATACTTTTGGACCAACGTTTAGAGCGGAGAATTCAAACACTTCTCGTCACTTGGCAGAATTCTGGATGATCGAGCCGGAAGTTGCTTTCAACGACCTTGATGACAACATGGATTTGGCTGAAGATTTTATTCAGTACGTAATTAAATATGCTTTAGACAACTGTAAAGACGATTTAGCATTCTTAGAAGGAAGACTTCTTGAAGAAGAAAAATCAAAACCACAGGCGGAAAGAAGCGAAATGGCTTTGTTAGAGAAATTGAACTTCGTATTGGAGAACAACTTCAAACGTGTTTCTTATACAGAAGCAATTGATATTTTAAGAGATTCAACTCCAAATAAAAAAGAAGAAATTCCAATATTTAATCAACGAATGGGGAGCTGATTTACAATCAGAACACGAGCGATTCTTGGTTGAAAAACACTTTAAATGTCCGGTAATTTTATACGATTACCCAGCAAACATTAAAGCGTTTTACATGCGTTTGAACGACAACACAGAACCAGGAAGAGAAACAGTTCGTGCAATGGATATCCTTTTCCCTGGAATTGGAGAAATCGTTGGTGGTTCTGAAAGAGAAGAACGTTACGATGTTTTGGTTGAGAAAATGGAAAAACTAGGAATTGACAAAGAAGAATTATACTGGTATTTAGACACCAGAAGATTTGGATCAGCAACTCACGCAGGTTTCGGTTTAGGATTTGAGCGTTTGGTATTGTTTGTAACTGGAATGACAAATATTAGAGACGTAATTCCTTTCCCAAGAACTCCTGGAAGTGCAGAATTTTAATCTGAGGTTTTAAGCTACTGAGGTACTAAGATTCTAAGGTTTTAAAATATAATAAAATTTGTTTCAGGTTTCAAGTTTCAAGTTGCAAGACGTTCTTCAACCTGAAACTTGAAACTTGAAACTTTTAACAAAATCAAATGCTAAAGCAATTTTTAAATTTAAAATTATCCCAAAAATTATCTCCACAGCAAATACAGCTGATGAAGTTAATTCAATTGCCTACGCAAGCTTTTGAACAGCGTTTATTAGAAGAAATGAACGAAAATCCAGCGCTTGAAGCTGGAAAAGAAGACGATTACGAAGCTGATGAATACGCTAATGAAGACTACGACGATTATGATGATGCAGAATCTGACAGAATCGAAGCAGACGACATTAATATTGACGAATACTTAAGCGACGACGATACACCTGATTATAAAACTCAGGTAAATAATTATAGTGACGATGAAGAGCGCGAAACACCTTTTGCGGCTCCAATAAGTTTTCATCAGGATTTAATCAATCAGCTGAATACTTTTATTTTGAATGATGAAGAGCGCGAAATCGCTGAATTCTTAGTGGGAAGTATTGATGATATGGGTTACATCCGCAGAAGCATTCCGGATATTGTAGACGACATGGCTTTTACTCAGGGAATTTACACTGATGAAGCAATGGTTGAAAAAATGTTGACCGTAATTCATGAGCTTGAACCTTCTGGAGTTGGTGCACGTGATTTACAGGAGTGTTTGCTTCTTCAATTAAAACATAAAACCCCAACAGAATATGTTGATTTAGCGATCGACATTATCGAAAATCAGTTTGATGCTTTCACGAAGAAACATTACGACAAGCTTTTGCAGAAGTACAGTGTTTCTAACGAACAGCTTAAAAAAGCAATTCACGAAATTGAAAGATTAAACCCAAAACCGGGTGGTTCTTTTGCCGGAAACAATAAAGTAACAGAAAACATTGTTCCAGACTTTGCCATTAGAATTATAGATGGCGAGTTAGAACTGACTTTAAACGGTCGTAATGCTCCATCTCTGCACGTTTCTAAAGATTATCAAGAAATGATGCAGACATACAAAGAATCTCGTGATAAATCGACTGCTCAGAAAGATGCCGTTCAGTTTATCAAACAAAAACTGGATTCTGCTAAATGGTTTATCGATGCGATCAGACAGCGTCAAGAAACTCTTTTTGTAACAATGAATGCCATTATGCATTATCAAGAAGAATATTTCTTAGACGGTGACGAAACCAAACTAAAACCAATGATCTTAAAAGATATTGCTGATATGGTTGGTTTAGACATTTCGACAATTTCACGTGTTGCCAACAGTAAATATGTCGAGACACCGTATGGAACAAAACTAATTAAAGAATTCTTCTCTGAAGCGATGAAAAATGATCAAGGAGAAGATGTTTCAACTCTTGAAATCAAAAAAATTCTTCAAAACACAATTGAAGAAGAAGATAAAAGAAAACCGCTTCCAGATGATCAATTGGCAGAAATCTTAAAAGAAAAAGGTTACCCAATTGCTAGAAGAACAATTGCTAAATACCGTGAACAACTTGATATTCCGGTAGCGAGAATGAGAAAGAAGATTTAATTTTTTACAATAAAAAAAAACCGACAGATTTTAAAGACCTGTCGGGTTTATTTTTTGCTTTTAAATTATTTGTATTGATCTGGCTGTATTCTAACCTCAAACAAAAATGCTTTCTTTTTGTCGCTATAGTGATAAATCAAATCATAATCGTTTTCTCTAAAAACTTTAAGTCCTGGATTTGCCTTTGCCGTACTAATCAAGCTTTTTTCCATTTCTTCCTGAATTACATTTATATCGGCAGTTTCTTTTACAACATTCAACAATGTCAAATTATACTGAACCACTCGGCCTTCAGGCAAACTTACACTGTCTAGTCGCATTCCTTCCTGAATATTTAACGGACAGCTTTTATTATATTTTGCCACCAATTCTACCACTTCAGTATTTACTTCATCTGCATTTTCGGCAAGATAAAACTGAAAATAAGCTACAAAAGCTAATGCAATCCCAATCAATATCAATAATAAAATATTCTGTTTTCTCATACTTTTCATTTTTATTAAAAGGCTTTTATAAATGTAATTTAAATTTATTTTTCCTGATTTTTTTTCATAGCATTAAAATACGCCGCACGACTAAGTGGCTCATATTCTTCGGTTTCTCCAAGCATAACTAATTTATCATTAGCAGTTTTTCTAAAACTATAATTGGCTAGATTTCCTGTGCGTGTACAAACAGCATGAACTTTCGTTACATACTCGGCAGTTGCCATAAGTCCAGGCATTGGACCAAACGGATTTCCTTTAAAATCCATGTCTAAGCCAGCCACAATTACGCGAATTCCTTGATTTGCCAAATCGTTGCAAACCGTTATAATTTCGTCATCAAAAAACTGAGCCTCGTCAATACCAATTACATCACAGCCTTGAGCTAAAATCAAGATATTAGCCGCTGCAGGAACTGGCGTAGAACGAATTTCGTTGGCATCGTGCGACACAACCATTTCGTCATGATAACGGGTATCAATAGCGGGTTTAAAAATTTCGACTCTTTGTTTGGCAAATTGGGCGCGCTTTAATCTTCGGATCAGCTCTTCGGTTTTACCCGAAAACATTGATCCACAAATAACTTCAATCCAACCAAATTGTTCTTTGTGATTTACTGTATTTTCGAGAAACATTTTGTATTTTTCTACCTTTAAAAATGAATAGTTTTTATTACTTTGTACTGGCAATAAATTGATGTAAAAATGTGTTGTTTTACATTTTTTCAAAAGTAGAAAATTTTTATCAAACCTTAAATTCGCGAAAGCGTATTAACAGAAATAAAAAATTATCTTTTGAATTTCCTTGAGAATAGAAACATTCAGACATCAAATACACTAAAATACCTTATTCACTATAATTTTCAACAGTTATGAAAAAAAAATTGGAAGCTGATTTAATTAGCATTGCACATCGAATTTTAAAACTAAAAAACAAATCCGATATCAATCAATTGTACCTTGAAACTCAGAAATTATACGAGAAATTAGCAGTATTAAAATTTGTTGAAGAGAATTTCGACTCTGCAAAACCAACAATCGGGCAAAGCGATATCACTTCTGAATTGGAAACTATTTTCGAAAAAGAAGATGCAATTCCAACTATAATTGAACTTGAAGCTCCTACTGAAGAAAAAGTAATTGCGCTTGAAGAATCTTATGAACCAGAAATTTCAGAAGAAAAAGCTGTTGAACCAATTATTGAAGTTGAAGAACCAGTAATAAAAGAAACTCTCGAACCAATTGCCGAAATTGAAGAACCAGTTGTTGAAGAAATCATTGAGCCAATCGTTGTTGAGATTGAAGAGCCAGCTGCAGAAGAAATTGTTGAACCAATTGCTGAAAAGGTAGAAGAAACTGAAAAACCTGTTGATGATCTTTCGTTTACAACTATCAATGAATTGAAGCCAATTCCAGATTTCAAACCTGCTTTCGAATTGGAAACAGAACCAATCAGAGAAGAAGTTAAAGAAGAACCGAAAATAGAGCCAAAAGCAGAAATTCCAGCACAACCAACTATTCAATTTGAAGATTTTGGTGTTAATTATGCTGATGCACAGTTTGTAAAAGTAGACAGTTTTGAAGCTGTTCCGCCAACGCAAACTCCTTCTATCAGTGATTTTAAAGAACCTAAAAAAGTAGAAACTGCTATTCTTGAAACTCCTGCACAACCAAAGTCGGTTAGTTTGAACGAAAAACTAGCAAGAGGTTTTCATATTGACTTGAATGACAGAATTGCTTTTACCAAAAATCTTTTCGGAAATAGCACAGAAGATTACAGCCGTGTTTTAAATCAATTAATGACTTTTGATTCTTATACAGAAGCTAAAGAATTTATCGAAAACATGGTAAAACCAGATTATAACGACTGGGAAGGAAAAGAGGATTATGCCGAGCGCTTTATGGGAATTATCGAGAAAAAATTCTCGTAAAGACATTTTCACATCTCACATTTTACATTTCACGAATAAACAATTATGTCAAAATTATATATCGTTCCAACGCCAATTGGCAATCTTGAAGACATGACTTTTAGAGCCATTCGGGTTTTGAAAGAAGTCGATTTGATTTTGGCGGAAGACACACGCACAAGCGGAAAATTGTTGAAGCATTTTGAAATTGGCACACACATGCATAGCCATCATATGCACAACGAACACAAAACAACTGAAAATTTAATTGCTCGTTTGAAAGCCGGCGAAACTATCGCTTTAATTTCAGATGCAGGAACTCCAGCTATTTCAGATCCAGGGTTTTTATTAACTCGTGCTTGTGTCGAAAATAAAATCGAAGTAGAATGTCTTCCAGGCGCAACAGCTTTTGTTCCCGCTCTTGTAAATAGCGGACTTCCAAATGACAAATTTGTTTTTGAAGGTTTTCTGCCTGATAAAAAAGGACGTCAGACCAGATTTTTGGCTTTAGCCGAAGAAACTCGAACAATGATTTTATACGTTTCTCCGCATAAACTCGTTAAAACTTTAGCTGAATTTGTCCAATATTTTAGAGAAGACAGACAAGTTTGCGTATCGAGAGAATTATCAAAATTACACGAAGAAAATGTACGCGGAACGGCAAAAGAAGTTTTAGCGCACTTCGAAAAAACAGCACCACGCGGCGAAATCGTAGTTGTCGTGGCCGGAAAAACAATAGAAAAAGAAGCCAAGAAAAGTAAATACTCTAAGGACGAAGAATAATTTTCGCCACGAATTTCACGAATTAGCACGAATTAAATTAGTGGAAATTTGTGTGATTCGTGGCAAAAAAACTAATAACAACAAATATGAGCATACAAGCCTTTTTAGAAAAAGTAAAACAAACTCCAACACAAATTACATTTCCTGAAACTATTGCAGTAATTGAAGAAAATTACAATTTTACTCCAACTGCTTTTCAAAACGGAACACAACATAACGCTGCAGGCGAAAACTCAGGTTCTTGCAAATTATTTTCTTTTGCAAAACTGCAAAATTTAAGCAAAGAAGAAACTTTAGCGTGTTTTGGCGCTTTTTATTTTGAAGAAGTTCTAGGAGATCCAAACGGAACAAATCACCAAAACATTAGAAATTTCATCAATTTAGGTTGGGACGGAATTCAATTTGAAGGAAATGCTTTAGAAGCAAAATAAAACAAAATATATTTCTGCCACAGATTAAATAGATTAACACAGATTAATATGAAAGTTGCCACGACCCGAGCGATAGCGAATAGGCGAAGCAATTACTCGAATTAGCACGAATTAAATTAGTGGAAATTCGAGTAATTCGTGGCAAAAAAATAATCTTTTAAATCCTTTTCATCTGTGGCAAAAAAAAATACCAATCAGATTAAACGATTTCAGAAATCTGAAGTCTAAAATCTAAAATCTAAAATCAACCCATGCGTTGGACTCTAAAACCAAAACCTTCTGAAGATAAGATTAAACATTTAGCACAAGCCTTAAATGTAGAAGATTTTGTTGCAACGCTTTTGATTCAGCGTGGTATTGAAACTTTTGAAGAAGCAAAGAATTTCTTCCGACCATCATTAGAACATCTTCACGATCCGTATTTGATGAAAGATATGGACAAAGCTGTTGCCAGAATCGAACAAGCCATTCAAAACGAAGAAAACATTCTAGTTTTTGGTGATTATGATGTTGACGGAACAACAGCAGTTTCTTTGGTTTCATCCTATTTAAAATCACATTATCCAAATATTGCCACTTACATTCCCGATCGTTATGCCGAAGGTTATGGCATTTCTTACAAAGGAATTGATTATGCAGACGACAACGGAATTTCTTTAATTATCGCTCTCGACTGCGGAATCAAATCCATTGATCATATCGCTTACGCGAAAGCAAAAAATATCGATTTTATTGTCTGCGATCACCACCGTCCAGGAGAAACTCTTCCAGATGCTGTTGCTGTTTTAGATCCGAAAAGAGAAGATTGCTCCTACCCTTACGATGAATTATGCGGTTGCGGAGTTGGTTTTAAACTGATTCAGGCTTTGGGACAAAATCGAAACGAAACTATTGAAGATTTAGTTCCATATCTGGATTTGGTTGCTACTGCAATTGCTGCCGACATTGTTCCGATTACGGGAGAAAATCGTGTTTTAGCATATTTTGGATTGAAAGTTATTAATACCGAACCGAGGCCGGAATTAAAGCTTTAACACATCAAGTAAAAAAGAAAGTTCTCGATATTACAGATGTTGTTTTTATTATTTCGCCAAGAATTAACGCAGCAGGAAGAATTAAACATGGTAATCATGCTGTTGAGCTTTTAACCGAATTTGATTTTGAACAGGCACAACAATTTGCTTCTGAAATTGAACAATATAATGCAGATCGAAAAGATTTAGATAAAAAAATAACTAAAGAAGCTTTCCTGCAGATTATAGAAAATAAAGAAGAAGAACGTTTTTCTACCGTTGTTTTTCAGGAAGATTGGCACAAAGGTGTTATCGGAATTGTTGCTTCAAGATTAATCGAAACATATTATCGCCCAACTTTGGTTTTTACTAAAAGCGGCGACAAATATGCTTGCCTCTGCCCGATCTGTAAAAGGATTTGATGTTTATAATGCATTAGACGCCTGCGCCGAACATTTGGAACAATTTGGAGGCCACATGTACGCTGCAGGAATGACTTTAAAAGCAGAAAACTATCAAACCTTTAAAGAAGCTTTCGAGAAACAGGTTTCAGAAACGATCCAACCAGAAATGCTTACTCCAGAAATTGAAATCGATGCCGAAATCAATTTCTCTGATATAACCCCCAAATTAATTCGAATCTTAAAACAATTTGAACCTTTCGGACCTCAGAATATGACACCTGTTTTTATGACTGAAAATGCGATTGATACAGGTTATGCTAAAACTTTGGGTGCAGAAGAAGAACATTTAAGGCTTTTTGCCAAACAAAACAATTCAGACGGAATCGCCGCAATTGGTTTCGGATTAGGAAAAAAATTAAATATTGTAAAAAATCAAAATCCGTTTCAGCTGGCTTATTCAATTGCTGAAAACGAATGGAACGGAACTGTTTCAACACAACTTATGCTGAAAGACATTAGAACAAATGGAAGAAATTAAATCAAATAAGCCAGATCCATATCAGGCGTTACGTTATAGAGAATTCAATATATTTTTATTATTGCGTTTTGCAATGGTTTTTGCTTGGTCAATGCAATTTATTGTAATCGAATGGGAAGTTTATAGCTTAACCAAAAACCCGCTTTCTTTAGGAATTATTGGTTTAATGGAAATTATTCCTGCTGTTTCAATGTCTTTGTTCGCAGGACATATTGTAGACCAAAGAGAAAAGAAAAGCTTACTGGTAAAATGTATTTTAGGATTTTCAGTAATTAGTTTTGGGCTTTTCTTATTGACTTGGCCAAAAGTAGTTGGAGGCTGGTCTACACATATTATTTTATATTCGATTTACGCTTTAGTATTTTTCGGAGGAATTGTTCGTTCCTTTATGGGGCCAACTATTTTCTCGCTTCTTTCATTAATCATTCCTAAAAAAGTATATCCGAATGCTGCAACTTGGAGTAGTTCAGTTTGGCAAATTGGAGCGGTTATGGGACCAGCATTGGCGGGTTTCTCAATTAACTGGATTGGAGTTCATTGGTCAATGTGCTTGGTTTTCGGATTTTCAATTCTTTCGTTAATTGCCCTATCACAAATCAGTCAAAAACCGATCGTAAATCCGAAAATGGGAGAATCTATAAAAGATAGTCTTATAGAAGGTTTGACATTCGTTTTTAAAAACAAAATTGTACTTGGTGCACTATCACTTGATATGGTTGCTGTACTTTTTGGAGGTGCCGTTGCATTATTGCCTGTTTTTGCACAAGATATTTTGAAAGTAGGATCTGAAGGATTCGGAATTTTAAGAGCTGCTCCTGCTGTAGGTGCTTTCATTACAATGCTAGTTTCTGCTTATGTGCCTTTGTATGAAAATGCTGGAAAAAAACTTTTAATCGCCATTTTTGTTTTCGGATTATCAATTATTTTATTTGGATTATCGACTTATTTCTGGCTTTCTGTTTTTGCTTTATTCTTAAGCGGATTGGCCGATGGAATTTCTGTTGTAATCCGTCAGACTATTTTACAGCTTAAAACTCCAGATCACATGCGCGGACGTGTTGGTGCCGTAAATTCAATTTTTGTCGGATCTTCAAACGAATTAGGCGCTTTCGAAAGTGGTGCAACTGCCAAATTGATGGGAGCTGTAACTTCAGTTGTTTTTGGAGGAAGTATTACGCTTTTAACTGTAGTTTTCACTGCATTGAAATCGCCAACTTTTAGAAATTTAGATTTGAAAAAAGATATGGACGATCATCATAAATTAGAATAGATGAAGTCATTTTTTCTTTCTTTATTTCTAATATTTTTCTTTTTCGCAAAAGGGCAAAATCTCTATATAAAAACCTACGGAAACGAAAAGAACAAACCCTTAATTTTCATTCATGGCGGACCAAGTGGCAACGCAACTTTATTTGAAGGAACAACAGCTCAAAAAATAGCCGATCAAGGTTTTTATGTTATCGCTTACGACCGAAGAGGCGAAGGAAGATCTGCAGATCCAAATGCTAAATTTACTTACGAAGAAGCTTTTCAGGATTTAAATTCGATTTATGCAAAATATCACTTAAAGAAAGCTGTTATTTTAGGTCATAGTTTTGGCGGCTTGGTGGCGACACTTTATACAAGTAAATATCCGAAAAATGTAAGTGCATTGGTTTTGGCGGGTGCTTTATTTTCTCAACAGGAAACTTACGATCACATTTTAAATACGCTGAAGAAAAAGTACAGCAAGGATTCTGAACAATTAAAAAAAATCAGCATTGTTGAGAATCTAAATAAAAACTCAGCTGAATACAGAAAAGAATGCTATGAGCTTGCTGGTGAAAACGGCTTTTTTAAAATGCCAAATCCAACTACAGCATCTAAAAAATTATATGCCGATTATGAAGCTGGCGAATTTTATAAAACTAATATTCGAAATAAAAATGCTCCACTTCTATTCTATCAAAACGAAAAGCAAAACAACATTGATAGTAGGCCTTTTTTAAAGAAAATCAAAACTGCTGGAGTTCCTATTTATGGAATTTACGGAAAAGATGATGGGATTTTTTCATCGGATCAAATCAATTCTCTTAAATTAATAACTGGAGAAAAACATTTCGCTTTTCTTGACAATTGCTCTCATTATTTATTTGTTGACCAACAGGCGAGCATTTATTTCTAAGCTAAAAAATTGGCTGAAATAATCTTATTATGAAATAGAATTCCATAAAAAAACAAAATCACAAAAACTTCATAAATAGCTAAAAATCAAATAGTCATATTGGTTTTTAGCTTTTTTTTATGCTTTTCTTAGTCAAGTATTAATACAAACAGTTCGTATCTTTGTGACCTAAAAAATTTGTCATGAAAGACATCGAGCAGATATACAGAAACGATTTTGGAATTTCATTTTATTGGAAAGAAGGCAACGAAATTATATCAGATAAAGTTCAGTCGCTTTTTAAACAAATGGGATTTTATTTTTCAGTTCAAGAATTAAATGAATTTCACGATTTAATCGAAGACTGCGTCACAGACCATAATAACTACGATACACGTGGCGTAAAACGCGCCTTCGATAAATTTTTATTGAAGACACCCTATGTTGCTATAGATTTAGAAATATCACCAATGGAATTAAACTCAATAAAAGACTTGGTTGATGGTTCATTATTTCGACTTAATCTTAATGAATATATTTATGGTTCGGGTATGAACTAAAGTGCGCTCAAAAAATAATTTTTCAAATTTTTATGATTTTTTTATTTAGAATTAATATAAATAATATTTATATTTGTTGAAATAAAAGGATTTACGATGAGAGAAATTGAGCAGATATATCATAACAACTTTGGAATAGCTTTTTACTGGAAAGATCACAATACTAAGATTTCCGACAAAGTGCAATTGGTTTTTAAAGAAACTGGCTTTTATTTTACGGTTCAGGAACTAAATCATTTCTGCGATTTAATTGAAGACAGCATGATAGAAAATGCTTGTTGTGAAGCTTGCGAAATGAAATATTCTTGCCACAAATTTTTATTGAAAACGCCTTGCAATTCTATAGATTTGGCTGTAAACATGACCGAATTAAAATCGATTAAAGATTTAGTTGAAGGTTCTTTATTTAAAATTGAACTGGATGAATATGTTTATGGAGTTGGCATGAATTAAGAAGCATTCTAAATATTTTAACAGCATTTTTTCATTATTGAAATATATTTTGATTCAATTCAAAAAAAAGTATATTTACAGCAATGAAAAAAGTCGCATTTCTACTTACCATAACCGTTCTGGCACTTCTTTTTGCCAGTTGCAATAATAAATCAGAGGAATATATTGATCCTCGCGGAACTGATTATGCAGGTTCAGAAAGTTGCATACAATGCCATAAAGTACAATCTGATATGGCGTTCAAAAGTTCGCATTTTAAAGCGACCGCTCCAGCAATTTTAGCAAATGTTTCGGGCGACTTCGATTCCAAGAATCATACTTTCATTTACGATAAAGAGACCAAATTGGTGATGGAAAAACGTGGAGATAGTTTGTATCAAGTCGTTTACAAAAATGGCAAAGAAACAGCCAAATACAAATTTGAAATTGTTTTTGGAACCAAACATGCTCAAACTTCAGTTTACTGGAAAGACAATAATACATATGAATTACCAGTTTCTTTTTATCACTCCATAAACAATTGGGCAACAAGTCCAGGTTTTCCTGCCGACAAGCCTTATTTTGATCGAATGGTGGTTAAAGATTGCTATTCGTGCCACGCCTCAAATGCCAGCAGCCGAAGTGTAAATCAAAATTCTGAAGAAAGAAATATGATGTCTATGGACGTTGAAGATATCATCAGAAAAGAAACAATTGTTTACGGAATTGATTGCGAGCGTTGTCACGGTCCTGGCAAAAAGCATGTAGAATTTCATCTAAAAAATCCAAACGTAAAAGTTGCCAATAGCATTACTAGTTTTAAAACTCTAAACAGACAGCAAAAATTGGATGCGTGCGCTTTATGTCACGCAGGAAATGATGGAATGAAATTAAAATCGCGTTTTGAATTTAAACCTGGAGATAATTTATCAGAATTCTTTCGTGAGACTAAAAGTATTAATGATACAACAAATTTTGATGTTCATGGCAATCAATATCGATTGATGGCGCAAAGCAAATGCTTTATCAAAAGTGATAAAATGGATTGTATTACCTGTCATAATCCGCATGAAAATGCTTCAAAAAACTTGGCTTCGTATTCTAAAATCTGCATGAGTTGCCATCAAGGCTTAAAGCACAAAGAAACTACTTTAAAAACAATGCCTGAGAAGTTATTAGCCAGCAATTGTGTAGAATGCCACATGCCGAAAAAAGCGTCTGGAGCAATTAAGTTTCAGCTTTCAAATAGCAAACAGCTTTCAGAATATATTTTGCGAACGCATAAAATTGGCATTTATCCAACGAGCGCAAAATAAAAATTTTGTTTTATTTTTTTTAGCAAAAGACTTTGTATAAAGTTCAATAATAATATTTGCCCTTTTCAACTTTTGACTTTCAACTTTCGGCTTTGGACTTGCTTATTTTTCGAATTTTTTAAGCTCGAATTTTTTGCCATCAAAAACACCGTAAGTAAAATATCCGATCCAATCACCAAGATTTACATATTCGGAATTTTCTCCAACTGGAATAATCATTGGTAAATGGCGGTGTCCGAAGATAAAATAGTTATAATGTTTAGTTTCTAGTTTTCGTTTGGCATATAAAACAAGCCATTCGTTTTCTTCACCTAAAAACTTCACATCTTCGTCACCAGAAATCAGTTTATTTTTTACTGATAAATATTGAGCCAAACTTACGCCAACATCTGGATGAAGCCAGCGGAAAAGCCATTTTGAAAACGGATTTGTAAATACCTTTTTCATTCTTTTATAGCCTTTATCGCCAGGACCTTTTCCGTCTCCGTGACCAATCAGGAATGTCTTTCCGTTAAAAGTAAATTCTTTGTTATCATGATAAACTGGAATATTCAATTCGGTTTCAAAATAATCATTCATCCACAAATCATGATTTCCGACAAAAAAATAAATCGGAATTCCGCTGTCGCGAATTTCAGCCAGCTTGCCTAAAATTCGAACAAAACCTTTTGGAACTACCGTTTTATATTCAAACCAAAAATCAAATAAATCTCCCAATAAAAAAATTGCTTCTGCATCTTCCTTAACCTCATCAAGCCAAGCTACGAATTTCTTTTCACGCGGTAAACTCAATTCTGGAGTTGGCGCACCAAAATGCTGATCTGAAGCAAAATATATTTTTTTCATTTAATGTGAGATGTGAATTGTGAGATGTAAGATGCGAAATGAAAAAGCATTTTACAATTTACTTTTCACATTTCACTTTTAACTTTTAACTTTTTTACAAATTATCAGATGCGTACCATTCTGCAAAAGATGATTCTGTTTCCTGAAGTTTTAATGAGAAAAGAGAAATTCCTTCTGGAAGTCTTGCAACGATTCTCTCTGCAAAATCAACCACCATGTTTTCGCTTGTTGGCTGATAATCTACCAAAATCACATGATGCCCACGGTTTTTCAATTCATTTGCCAATTCGATATGCGGTGTGGTCTGATTAAAAACAGTTGCATGATCAAATTGATCGACGATTTCTTCTTTTACAATTTTCTTTAGATCAGAAAAGTCAATCACCATTCCGAACTTTACATTCGATCGGTCTGTAATTGGCGAACCAATAACCGTTACCGATAATTTATAACTGTGTCCGTGAACGTTCTTGCATTTTCCGTCGTAACCGTACAAAGCGTGACCGGTTTCGAAACTAAATTGTTTTGTAATTCTGATATTACTCATCGATTTTTAATTTTAAGCTTGCAAATTTACGAATTAATTGCCGTTTTTAGCTCTTTTTTTAGCACGAGTATACATCCACAAAGCAATTCCGCCCAAAACTAGAAACGGAATGAAAGATCCAATGACAACGCCAATTTGATAACCTCTGTCTGGAGCATCTTTAATTTTCTCTGCAATGTCTACTTTTTGCATTAACGAAATAATAGTCATGTTCAATAATTTATATAGTGAAAATTTGATTTTAAAATATTTTTCAAAGCTATGCCCCTATTTTTCTAAAATCAATGACTTATATCATACCTATTTTTTAAACTGTAGCAAAGCATTTTTAGTGAAATCAGACAAAACCAATTTACCTGTAATCGCAGCACGTTCAAATAAAAGTGATTCCCATTGTTCAGTTCCTTCCCAAATAATCTTTTTCATTTCATAAAGCGCTTCAGGATTATAAGAACTCAATTTTTGAGCAAAACTTTCAACCTTAGTATCCAGATTTTCAGCATCACATAAAACAGAAAAAAGTCCTTTTTCAAAAGCCCAATCAGCCGATTTCCATTCGTGAGCTCGCTAAAGTCATTTCAGTCATTGCTGTTTTTCCTATTTTTCGAGAAACGGCTGGTTCTATTACAAAAGGACCAATTCCGATCGCTAATTCAGATAATTTAATATCACTTTGTGAAGTCGCAAATACATAATCGCAAGCCGAAATAATTCCGACACCGCCTCCAACAGCCTTTCCTTGTACGCGTCCAATTATAATTTTGTTGCAATTTCGCATGGCATTCAGCAAATGTGCAAAACCCGAAAAAAATTCTACGCCTTGTTCTTCATTTTCAACTTTTAAAAGTTCATCAAAAGAAGCTCCTGAACAAAACGTTTTTTCTCCTTCACTTTTTAAAACAATAACCGAAACTTCTTCATTTCTGCTTAAAGAATTAATTTCAGCTGTAAGCCTATTTAATAATTCACGCGGAAAAGAATTACTGGCTGGATGACCAAACTGAACTGTTGCAATCGTATTTTGAAAAGAAGTTTCTAAGCTTCCGTTTGTATTTTCTAAACTCATAAAAAACCAGATTTAAGGTAAAGTTACGCTTTTGAAAATAATTCCTCTGAAACTTCTGGAAATTTGTTTTTTGAGAATTAATTGACTTTATTTGTTAACACTTTGGGGGATTAGCTCATTTGGCTAGAGCGTCCCGATGAAAAATCGGGAGGGTGACAGTTCGAATTCTATTTCTCAACAAACGGGAGATTAGCTCATTTGGCTAGAGCGTCCCGATGAAAAATCGGGAAGGTGACAGTTCGAATTCTATTTCTCAACAAACGGGGGATTAGCTCATTTGGCTAGAGCGTCCCGATGAAAAATCGGGAAGGTGACAGTTCGAATTCTATTTCTCAACAAACGGGGGATTAGCTCATTTGGCTAGAGCGCTACGCTGGCAGCGTAGAGGTGATCGGTTCGAATCCGATATTCTCCACTAATAATTTAAAAATACCCAAGCAGATACTGATTCTGCTTGGGTATTTTTTTAATATACATTTTATGTTTTATATCTACATTATATATTCGAAAACCTTAGACAAATACTATGTTGGTTCCTGCCAAAATATTGAACAGCGTTTACAAGATCATTTAAATAGCAGAAGCAAATTCACAAAAGTTGCGAAAGATTGGGAATTAAAATATTCTGAGACATTCTTTACAAGAAGTGAAGCATATAAAAGAGAATTGCAAATAAAAAAAATGAAAAGTAGAAAATATATTGAAAACCTAATAGGAACAAAAGGCTAGAGTATCCCGATGCATCGGGAAGGTGACCGGTTCGAATCGGTATTCTCCACAAAAAAACCGTATTACTCAATTGTAATACGGTTTTTTTTATGACTTTGAATTAAATTTTTTTTACATTATTTGGTAACAGGAACAAATGGAAGGTTAGTCAGCTCTTTGATAACAAAAGTAGATTGTGTACTTGATTTGTCTAACATACCGTCAGAAGTTATAGTATAAAGGTTATTTAACGAAACACCATTTTCATATGGCACTTGAAATTCGGTAATTTTTACCAAATCACCGTTAACATCATACACCTCTATTTTATAAGTTCTTCCATTTCCTGTATTTGTTGTCCAAAAATAAGCATCGTTAACTTTGTCACCTGAACACAAATAATCACTTACAATCTGTTCGCTTGTAAAAACAATTGGGTTGGGAGTTTTGTTCCATTCATAATCTCCCATTGTATATGAAATTTGACCACAAAACAATTTAGCTGTATAACCTTGATTTTTTAAGTCCTCTGCAAAGCTAAATAATGAAATCAATCTTCCATTTAAAGGTTCTAATTCAAATTGAATAGCATCATTTTCTCCAGCAACAACATTTCTACTAATTGTCGCCTTAGATTTATAAACAACTGAAGGTATTTTATTTAAAAGTCTTTGAGATATTGTATTTAAAGATTCATTTTCACTTTCAATAACTGGTCCCGTCTGATACCAAGCTTCTGAGGCTACATTTGTTGTAGTTAATACTGAAAACTCTGAAGTTCCAGTTTTCAAATTTCTTAGAATAAAATCGCTCTCAGCTCCTACTGTACCATTTTCAACCAAATTAAATACATTATCATAGGAAACACCTGCATTGACAGAAGTAACTACAACACTTTTTATTTCAACAGGCAATGTATTTCTCAAAACATCTTTTCCAGATAATTTTAAATTAGAATTTACAAAGCCAATTTTCATACTTCCTTCTTTAGATTCTCCAGTTCCAACTGGATCTGAATCGTCACTCGTACAACCTATAAGACTTAAAAATAGGACTAACCCTAAAATTGTTTTTTTCATGATATTTTTTTTAATTACCTGGTAAATATATAATTAAAAACAATATTGCGATTACGTCTTTCCGTAAGCCATGACATAAAAAAAACAATAGGTTAATTATTTCTCATTAGCAGAATCATCTGCATCTACTCTATCTTTTTCTGCTTTTTTAAAATCGTTGTTTAGCAATTTTTCAAGTTTCTTTTTCTCTTTCTGATTTTTTCTGATTGTCAGCACAACAAGAATAATTACCAAAATTGCTACAACTCCTATTATATTCCAATTGATATCCATAATTCAAATTTTTAATTAAAAGTAAATAATTAAAAACATCTTTCATGTTATCAAACAGTTAAGCGTTTTATTTTTTGATAGAACTTATTCTGTCACAACTAAAACTTTTGAAAGATATTTCTTTAAAATTGTTTCTTATTTTTGCACATCTCCAATTATTCAAAAGAGAATATTGACAACAATCGTAAGTCCTTAAAAATGAACCAGACATTAAAATACAAAATATTCGCATTCATAAAGAAACCTCTTATAATTGCAGTTTTACTCTTTGTTTTTACTTTCGTAGAAATCTATTGGTCAATGGGAAGTTTTTCTGACAAACCATCGAGCGCTTGTTTAGATTGTTCTTTTTTTGACGATGTTTATTTAATGACTTTGTTTTCTACTGTTTTCTTATCAATAATTTTTCTGGCTCTTTCTTTTATTAAAAATAACAATCTAAAAAATTTGCTTCAAGTACTGATTGTAATTTCAGTATGGTTTTTCTGGAATTATACTCTTTTTGTAGATCGAGAATCTGCTTGGAGTACGTATCTTTTTAAAGAAGAAATAATGTATACCATTACATTTTCTTTCTTCCCTATTTTAATCCTATCTCTCGCTACAGTATTTACTTTAAACTATATCTTTAAAAAAATATGAGTTCAGGCAAAAAAACATTTTTACGAATCTACTTTATTATCTGCGCTATTTTTGTGCTCGATTGTCTTTTGTATTACTTTAAAGAAATTAGTCTTCGCGGTTATTATAGCGATGTATTTTTATCATGGCTTTGGCTACTAAGCAGTTTTGTAATTATAATTGTTTTTTGGAAAAAACTCTTGGCAAAACTTTTCTTGGCGACGAATACTGGTAACATTCGCACTGAGCATTATAGCCATGATGCTTCCTTTTTATACTTTATTGCTTTCAAGCACATCTTTAGGTTTATATCAAAATAAAGATCTCAACGAAAATTACAGAGCACAAATTGTGGGCTACGGCGTAATGGTTCAACCGTGGTTGGAAGTAATTGAAAAGAAAGGTTTGTTTGAAAAAGAATTATCAAATGCACCGATTCTGAGATCATGAATGATAATTTGGATATCAAAATCAGAACCGCAAAAGATATTCTTTTTAAAAAGGAAACCGATAGCACGCTGACTTTGACGCTCTATTATGGCGGACCAAACAAAACCATTACTTTCCATAAAAAGACTGGAAATATTACGGCAATACAAAACAATTAATTGTATAACTAAAACTATCTATATGCGTTACTTAAAATTTTTACTTCTTGGATTGTTTCTAATGTTTTCTTTCAAAGGCATTTGTCAAGATAAAATTTCGCAACAAGTGCTCGACCGTCTAAAAGCACAGCAAACCTGTTGGAACAATGGCGATCTTGAAGGTTACCTTGATTTTTATGCTCCCGTAGATTCGGTTCGAATGATTTACAGCGGTGGTGTGGTATACGGAAAAAACAATATCGCCGATTTCTTTAAAAAATATTGGCCAAAAGAAAGAATGGGAAAATTAACTATGACCGATTTTGTTGTTGAACCTCTTTCTAAAAAAGATGCTTTTGTGAGCGCAAAATTTAATGTCGACGCTCCGAATGGCAAAAATAGTTCTGGTAACTTTTCAGGAATAATGCGAAAGATAAATGGTGTTTGGTATTTGTATGTCGATCATTCGGGATAGAGTAATCAAACAAAACTATTTAGATCATCATCAAATAAACTTTAACAAAACCCTAAAATCATGTCTGAATTAAGTTCTTTATACTGTAAAGTAAAAATAACCAAACCTCAGCTGGAGAAATTTTTAAATGATGCTCCCGAAAATGCTGAACTAAATGAAAATTGGCTAAAATGGTGGGACAGCCGTAGAATGTACTCAAAACCAGATTTGACCATAGAAGATCTTGAAGCTTACCGTAAAAGCAATAATCAAGAAATTCTTGACATCTGGATGAACTATCAAGAAGCGATGGCATTTTCTGATTATAACGAAACTACAGAAGAATGGCAATGGGGAATGATATTTTTTAGTGAAAATTATGTCGAAATGTTACCAATGTTTACTTTCATAATTAGTCTCAAAAAATATGTAAGCGAAAGTCCAGAAAACATGGCAGTTGTTTTTCCTTTCTTTTGGGGAGACACTGATGTTCATGCTTATATTCATTTTGAAAAAAGTAACGCCATTTTAAGTCCGACAGTACAAACCACTAATGATATTGATCCTGAAGTACTGAACTTGACAAAAGATTATCTCAACAAAAAATGGGATAATCTGGCAAATAATATGGACTTTGACTAAGCCATAAAAATTAGATCTTTCGAAAATCAATTACAAAAATGTAAGAAGCCATTCCCAAAAGGAGTGGCATTTTTGTTGAAAAATAATTCTGCATATCAAGCTTTCTTGTCTTAAAGTGACATAAATAAATCTTTTATGAGCTATACTCAAAATTAAGCAATCATATTTTTGCAAATTATTCGTCACACTATCAAATAATTACCTACAGAACCATTCAATTTTAAATATTATGCGCCCAGGCATGGAAATCTTCATCAACAAAAAAACAGTATATATTCGAATAATTCTGTATTTGTCTTTCGTTATTCCTTTTGTTTCAAAATCAATTGAATCAATTCCTATGACTTACGAAGAAAATGATTGGGAAAAACTTTCTCATGAAGCAACATTCAATAAAAAAGAATATAAAATCAGTAAATCAGATTTTATTCTTGGAGGTACTTTTTTTGAATTTCCAAATTCTGACAATGATAATAAAATGGCTCACATAAGGTCAAATATTAGGTGGAGAAACAATGAAATTATCATTTGATGTGATTGAAAGAAAATAAACGTTCTGTGATTTCGCAACTCTTAAAAATTCCCATTATATATCATAAGCAGAACTTTTCCTTCCACTAAAACTAAAGAAACAAACCAGTACTAACTATGGCCAAAATTGTGGTCTCACCAAAAGTTAAAAACCAAAAATGATACAATTTACTCTAAAAAGAAAAGAAACAGGAGGTCAACGCACCTATGACGTAAGTAAATGCAGCTATTCTATAGCGGCAGGAAATGAGTCACCGATCCTTCATATTAATGTGAGTATGCTACATGGTATGGATATTTTTTTATTGGAAGAAATAGCCCAAACTATAAATGAACAAAAATCTCTGCCTATTGATTCTTTTAGCGACTATCGCAAAGCTCAGGAAGCTCATTTAGAAGCAGAAGTTATTTTTTTATCTTCTGCAGGATATCCTCTTAGAAGATTAAATTTCTTAAACATACGCCTGGAAAGTTCTTTCTCTGAATCATTGTCAAGCTACACAGGATCTGAACAAATAAATACTGCCTTGGAATTCACATCGGATAAATTTGAAATAGAGAGAATAAAGTTCTACAAACAAAACCCATAAAAAGTCATTCTAAATATCAATTGTAAATACTTCCTGAAATTTCACATGTAAAACATTTATAGCGATGCAAGACTGCAAACCGCTATTAAAAATTACATTTTTGTCTGGCTCAAGCAAAGAAAGATAAAGTTGAGTATTTAGAAAAATTATTGAAGGTGAAATAGTTTTCGATTACGATATAAATTAAAAAAGCCATTTCTGGAAACAGAAATGGCTTTTATATTTTATTTGCTTAAAATAACTTTGCTAGCTCTCTTTCAACAATTTGCCTTTTAGTTTTGTTTTTCATACAACTTATGACAAATATATCTTTGAGAATAGACTGTTACACTTTCAGGCCTTGATTAATTGAATTCATTCATGTTCATAACGCGTTACTTCAATTCTCAATAGTTTGTTGTATTATTTTAATGGTTATGTTTTTTTGAGAGCTATCTTTAGCTCTAGGATGAAAGCTTGATATAGCACACTATTTAATTAAAAACCCCATCCTTATCGACCCATAAAAATATCCTGAATTAGTATCAATTCCAGGATCATTCAGTTCTCGTCCTCGATAAAGAAAAGAATATGACATATTGAAGTTATTGTGTCGGTACTTCAAACCAGCTTCGGCGTTGAAACGAAGCGGTTCCAAATCGAAAGTAATTGGACTTGTATCGTTAAACATGCTTCCTTCGATAGTAGCATCGTAAAACTGATAATTGACACTTGGCGCAGCGTAGAAATAAAACTCTCTAATATTTGGCTGTGCATTTGCACTTACTGAAGCATTATGCATATTAGAATCGTAAAGTGGAATTAGTTTCTTAAAACCAAATCTCGCCATAAATCCTGTTGAAACTCCAGAGAAAATAGTTCCCAGATTACCTTCTGACTGCCAATGAAAATCTACAAAATCATTATGTTTAGAAGGAAACAGTTTTTTAGAATAAATAGCATGTGCTTGCAAAGCTAAAGCATTATGAATTTGGTTTTCCCAACCGTACACTTTTTTGTAGCCAATCATGTTATGAAAACCTTTTTGCAATTCTTCACCAAACGCATTTGGTCCGAGATAACCAACTCTAAAATCTGTCTTTAAAACCGACTCGCTTTGATAGAAGAAACTTTTTCCTGCTTCGGCAAAAAGATAACCTGCAAAAGGGCGGTCGTTTATTGTAATGGCTTCTTTGTTTAAAAACCTCGGATTATAGAGATATTGACCGAATCTAAATTCGGTAATCTCTTTGTTAATTTTAGGGTTATCGTTTTTAGATAAGAATCGGAAAAAAATTCCAACCCATTGGTATAATACATATCATATTTAGACGATGTGTACAAATCGTTATCAGATATAAAACCTATTTCTTTAGTTTTTCCTTGTCCAAAAGTTAACGTTGTCAAAATCAGAAAAGCAAAAAGCGCTTTTTTACTTCTTTTCCTCTTTACCATTGTAATTGATTTTTCCAACATAACGCATTTCACGAACAATTCGTTCTTTTCTTCTGTTAATATAACTTGATGAGCCCGTAGCTTTAAATTTTCTTGGGTTTGGTAATATTGCCGCAATTCCTGCCGCTTGCATTGGAGTTAAACTAGAAGCATCGCGTCTGTACCAATGTTCTGTTGCTGCATAGGCACCGTAAACTCCATCACCCATTTCAATACTATTTAAGTAAACTTCCATAATACGCTCTTTACCCCAAATTATTTCTATTAAAACCGTAAAATAAGCTTCAAGTCCTTTACGGAAATAACTTTTCCCTGCCATAAAAAAACGTTTTTGGCTGTTTGTTGCGAAATAGTACTTCCGCCTCGAATTCGGCGTCCGCGCTCATTGCTTTTATATGCTTTTTGAAGTGCTTTAAAATCGAAACCATTGTGAGTTAAAAAAGTTCCGTCTTCGCTGGCAATAACCGCTTTTTGCAAATTCATTGAGATTTTTTCGATTGGTTCCCAATCATGATCGAAATAAACTTCTTTACCAGCCATTTTATTTTCGATGGCACGAATAAGCATTAAAGGTGTAAACGGCACTGGAACATATTTAAAAAAGATAACCGACCCGATAGAAATTCCAAAAAACCACAAAGCGGCTTTAATAAAAAACCATTTTACTTTTTCTCCAAAAGAACGATTCGATTTTTTTGAAGAAGCTGTCTTTGGTTTTGGTTTGTTTGTAGTTGTTTTGGATGCTGGTTTTTTGGTTACTTTCATTCTATTAAATCTGCTAATTCTGTTCCTATTAAACTTCCTATCGCCACTCCCATTCCGCCTAAACGCACTCCACAGAACACATTTTCAGAAAGTTGGGTTACGACAGGATTCTTACTATTTCCTATTCCCATGATACCGCTCCATCGGTGCGCAATCTGAAAATCCTGATTTGGTAAAATTACATTTTTCAGTAAATCTTCCAATCTATTTTGAATAATTTTCGTCTGTCCAAATTCGGTTGTTGTTTCTCCTTCAAAATCAAGATTTCTTCCTCCGCCTAACAAAATACAGTCATTTATATTTCTGAAATAATAATAACCACGATCTAAATGAAACGTTCCTTTAATGTCTAAATTGTGAATCGGCTCGGTAATAAGCACTTGCGCTCTTGCTGGTTTTACAGCGCCATTGGTCAATTCACTCGCAAAACCGTTTGTTGCGAAAAGTAGTTTTTTAGTTTTAAAGCTAAAATCGTTTACCACAACTTCAACATGATTTCCTGCATCAGCATACGATTTTACGGTTTGCTGATTTAAGATTAAAATATCTGTAGAAACAGCTTGCTTCAATAATTCCTGCATCATGTTTCCGGTATCTATTTGTCCTTCAAACGGATTAAAAATTAAATACTCGTGAATATTTTGAAATCCAAATCGGTCTACTTCTTTCGAAAAAACATCTACTTTGAAAAGTGGCTTTAAGATTTCATTTATAAACGGAATTTTAGAAATGCATTCGTTAAATCCAAATTCATCTTCTTTTAGAAATAATTCATATCCGCCATGAGGTTTAAAATCAATTGCCTGATCGCCTAATCTTTTACGAAGCAATTGAAGACCTTTCCAGCGTTTTTCAATCAAATGCACAACATCATCTTCTGAATGCGTTTTTAAGTCATCCATAATTTCAGACAAACTTCCAAAACAAGCAAAACCTGCATTTTTGGTACTGGCACCTTGCGGTAACATTCCACGTTCGAGAACCAAAACTTTAGCGACAGGAAATCTTTCGCGTAAGCGTAATGCTGTATGCAAACCCACGATTCCGCTTCCAACAATAGTATAATCAATATTCGCGAACCAGTTTTTTAATTCCCAATAGCTTAGTTCCATTTTCAGAGTTTTTATAAAAATAATAATTTTTTTGAACCATATAAGTAATTAAAGTTCATTTAAAATCTTTGTCAGGTTGAGCGAAGTCAAAGCCTCTCAACTATGTGACCTTCGACTTAGTTCAGGGTGACAGTAATAAACTTTAACAAAATTTGGGATTTGGGATTTAACAATTTGGGATTTAAAAGTTGTATTTTTAGCGCACAAAAAAATAGAATAAATAGATTATGAAAAAAGTATTATTAACAACCTTAATAATGATGAGTTTAAACGCTATCGGACAGAACGTTATGTCTCCAGAATTGTTATGGAAATTAGGTCGAGTGACTCCACTTGGAATTTCTAAAGATGCAAAAAATATAGTTTTTAAGGTTTCTACCCCTTCGGTTGAAGAAAACAAATCAAGTTCTAAAATTTACACTATTCCTGTAAATGGTGGAACTGCCGTTGAAATTAAAGACACAAAAGACATTCTGGCTGATAAAAACGTTTCGCCTGACGGAAAATTTGTGGTTTATAATGATGAAGTAAAATTAGAAAAAGTTTTAGGTAAAGATTTCTATCCAAGTCTTGGCAAATCTGATGCTCAAATTTATGATGGTTTAGATTATCGCCATTGGGATACTTGGAATGAAGGAAAATTTAACCACGTTTTTTATAAAGAAAACAAAGACGGTGCAAAAGGAATCGATATCATGAAAGGTGAAACTTTCGATTCTCCACAAAAACCTTTTGGTGGTGACGAAGATTATATCTGGTCGCCAGACAGCAAAAGCATTCTTTACGTTTGCAAGAAAAAAGCAGGAACTGCTTATGCTATTTCTACCAATACAGATATTTATGAGTATAATTTAGAAACTCAAAAAACAACAAATAGAACTGAAGGTAATTTAGGTTACGACACAGCACCGCAATTTTCTCCAACAGGAAATTTAACTTGGTCGCAAATGAAACGTGACGGTTATGAAGCTGATAAAAACGACCTTATTGTTGAGTTTAAAGGAATCAAAACTAATTTAACTGCAAACTGGGACGGAACTGTAGATAATTTTATCTGGAGCAAAGACGGCAGAACAGTATTTTTTGTTGCGCCAGTTGATGGAACAAAACAAATTTTCTCGGTTAATTTTCCTGGTTTAACTAAAATCGCGATCAACGTTCGTCAATTGACAAACGGTGATTTTGATGTAAATGATTTAGTAGGTTTTGCTGGCGATGATATTATCGTAACAAGAAACGACATGAATCATGCTCCAGAAATTTATTCTTTTAATTTAAAGAAAAACAGCTGGAAACAAATCACAAATGTAAATACAGATACCTACAAAACTTTGGCATTAAGCAAAACAGAAAAACGTTACGTTACTACAACCGACGGTAAAAAAATGCTGGTTTGGGTGATTCTTCCTCCAAATTTTGATGCTTCTAAAAAATATCCAACTTTATTATTCTGCCAAGGCGGACCTCAAAGTGCGTTGACACAATCATATTCTTTCCGTTGGAATTTCTCTTTAATGGTCGCTAAAGGTTATGTAGTTGTTGCTCCAAACCGTCGCGGAATGCCAGGACACGGTGTTGAGTGGAACGAGCAAATTAGTAAAGATTGGGGTGGACAAGTTATGGACGATTACCTTTCTGCAATTGATGATGTTGCAAAAGAAAGTTATGTTGACAAAAGCCGTTTAGGTTGCGTTGGTGCTAGTTACGGAGGATATTCTGTATTTTATTTAGCTGGAATTCACAAAAACCGTTTCAAAACTTTTATTGCTCACGATGGGGTTTTCAATACAGTTTCTATGTTAGGAACGACTGAAGAAGTTTTCTTTAACAACTGGGATTTTGGCGGACCTTACTGGGAAAAAGATAATGCTGTAGCACAAAAAGCATATACTACTTTTAATCCTGCAACTTTGGTTCAAAACTGGAATAAGCCAATTTTGATTTTCCAAGGAGGAAAAGATTACCGTGTGCCAATCGGACAAGGACAAGAAGCTTTTCAAGCGGCTCAATTAAGAGGAATCAAAAGTAGATTTGTGTATTTCCCAGACGAAAACCACTGGGTTTTAAAACCACAAAATGCTCAGGTTTGGCAAGGTGAATTCTTCAAATGGTTAGATGAAACTTTGTAATTCATAAAACAACATTTTTAACAGCCGCAGATTTACATAATCTGCGGCTGTTTTTATTTACGCACCTTACAATTATGTAACATATTGGTTAGATTTACTCTTCGTAAAACAGATTTTTTTAGATAAATTGCAATGTTTTAATAATCCCGAATTCCCTCAAATCTTTCAGCAAAATATGGAGACCAAAAAAAGTTACACCGCAATCAAAGTTTTGTTTAGCTATGTTGCATTATTGGCTTTGGTTGTTACAGTTGGATGGTTTCTTTATTCTGAAAATGTCGTTTACAACAAACTCGAAGATAAGATTGCTTTAGAAAAAACCAAAATTCTTAGAGTCAGCAGACTTTATTCTAATGTTTACAAAACAGAAAGTTTAGCCAGACAGACAATTCAAAATAACTCTGAAAAAGATTTTAAAAATTATCTGATTGAAACCGACTCGCTTCGCAAACGTATCGATACATTAAAACAAATTGTTACCACAGAGTATCAAAAAACACTTTTGGATAGTGTTACTTATTTTTTGGCTGAAAAGACAGAAAACATCAAACAATTAAGAGAAATAAAAAACAAAGCAGACGACGAAACTTCTGTAAATACGGCAATTGATGAAATCACAAAAATGGAGTTTAACTTAAGAAAGCTCGAACTTCAGGATTTCACTAAAAACCCAAATCAGCTAGGAAGTTATCAGCGAAGTGTTTTACAGCAATATGTAGATTATTTAAATTCGAATATTCCTGATGACAGCACCAATACATTAAGCAAAAAAGCTTCTGATTCTATTTTAGCTAATTCTAAAAAGCTTTTGAGTTCGGTAAAACTGAAGGCCGAAAAGAAAAAAGAATCATTGAATTTTGAAGAAAACAAACTGCTTCAGAACGAAATTGCCATTTCGGATCAGCTTAGAAAAATACTTCGAATTATCGAACGAGAAATTATCATCAATTCGATCAAAAACAATTCATTAAAAGAAAAATCATTAAAAAGAGTCAACGAGATTGTAACGGCTTCTGCAGTTATTGGTTTATTGTTGACAGTCTTTTTCTCTATTCTAATTGTTAGCGATTATTCGAAATCTCAAGTATATAAAAAACAACTCGAAATTGCGAACTTCAAAACCAAGAATCTGCTAAAGAGTCGCGAACAATTAATTTCGACCGTGAGTCACGATTTGAAAACGCCTTTGAGTACAATTGTCGGTTATTCTGAACTATTAGGCAATTCAGATGTCAATACCAAACAATCGTATTTCATTAAAAACATTAAAAATTCGTCTGAATATATTACACAGCTCGTTCAAGATTTATTGGATTTTTCGCAAATCGAAGCAGGAAAAATTTCGATAGAAAAAGTTCCATTTTCGTTACCCGAAATTATTGAAGATGTTGCGAGAAACATTCAAACTGTTTACAAGCAAAAAGATATTGATCTTATCATCAATATAGACGAGCAATTTCAGAAACGCATTGTTGGCGATCCATTTCGTTTAAAACAAATCTTAACCAACATTATCGGAAACGCATATAAATTTACCGAAGAAGGTCATATTAGAATTGCTCGCTTACGCGAATGACGACCAGTTTTTCACGATTTCGATTCAAGATACTGGAATCGGAATTGAAAAAGCCAATCAGAAATTGGTTTTCGAAGAATTTGCACAGGCAAATGAAGGCATTGAAAAGAAATACGGCGGAACTGGTTTAGGCCTATCAATTTGCCAGAAGATTATTTCTATTTTAGGCGGTAATTTAAGTTTAGACAGCATTTTTGGAAAAGGAAGCACCTTTATTATTCAGTTGCCTTTATTATTTGATAATAGCCAAAATAATCCTACTGTCGAACTTAAACCTAAGATGCCAAGAAACACCAAAAAACAGACTTTTATTGTCGTTGATGATGATATTAATCTTTTAAATCTAACAAGCGGTGTTTTAAGACAAGAACAGCATCATGTTTTTTCGTTTACTAATCCCGCCAAAGCTTTAGAAATAATTAAAACTACGCCTTTTGATTTTGTTATAACAGATATTCAAATGCCGGAAATAGATGGTTTTATGTTTTTAGAAAAACTTAGAGAACTTCCTGATACGGTTTTCAAAAATCAGCCTGTCATTGCACTTACAGGACGTACCGATTTGGATCTTTCAGTTTATAAAAATGCTGGTTTTACTACGGTTATAAAAAAGCCTTATTCTCCAAAAATTTTGCTTGAAACGATTCAGCATATTTTGGATCATGAAGAAATTCCTGAAATCGAATCTACAGACCATGACAATAAAAACGCTTCTCAAATATATTCTCTAGAAACTTTGAAAGATTTTCTAGGTCAAGACGAATCGGCTATAAAAGAAGTTTTAAAATCTTTTATAGAAACAACAATTGAAAATTTAGGCTATTTGAAAATTGCTGTTCAAGAGAAAAATCATGATGAAATAAAGTCTATTGCACATCGTATTGCTCCAATGTTTAAACAAATTCAAGCTAATAAAATTGGCGAACTTTTAAAAAATTTAGAGAAAGAAGATTTAAACACAATTGATATACAAGCGGCATATGCAGATTTAAACGAAAGAATTAAAGTTCTTTTTACGGAATTGAAGCAAGAGATTTAATACTAAAAAAAAGCAGTCTAAAAAGACTGCTTTTTTTATTCGATATTATATTGTTTCAATTTATTATAAAGTGTTTTTCTAGTAATTTTAAGAAGTTTTGCCGCTTCAGATTTATTATTTTGTGTTTTCGACAAAGCACTAATAATAGTTTCTTTTTCGTTTTCAGATAATGAAAAAACTTCATTTACCGCAGGTTGTTGTTTCTGAATCTGGAAAAATTCTGCCGGAAGCACATCGCTTTCTATAAAATCACCGCGAGTCAAAAGAGTTGCACGTTTTACACAGTTTTGCAATTCACGTAAATTTCCTGGCCAAGAGTAATTTTGAAAAATAGAAACTACTTCTGGAGAAAACCCAATTACATCTTTATGCAATTGCTGATTGGCTTTTTCTAAGAAATAATCTGCGAAAATCATTAAATCTTCTCCGCGGTCTTTTAAAGATGGTGACTGAATTGAAAACTCATTGATTCGATGGTATAAATCTTCTCTAAAATCGCCGTTTTTTACTGCCTCACGTAAATCTTCATTTGTAGCCGTAATAATGCGTATATCGACGTTTATTTCTTTATTGCTTCCTACGGGTTTAATTTTTCTTTCTTGAAGCGCTCTTAATAACTGAATTTGATTTTCGTAGGAAAGATTTCCAATTTCATCTAAAAATAAAGTTCCGCCATTTGTCTGCTTCAAAATATCCTTTTTTATCGCTGATTGCTCCGGTGAAAGATCCTTTTAAATGTCCAAAAAATTCACTTGCGGCTAATTCTTTCGGAATCGCTCCACAATCGACTGCAATAAAATTATTGTCTTTTTCTTCTGCTTTGCTGATGAATGCTTTTTGCAATAATTTCTTTTCCTGTTCCGCTTTCGCCAATTATCAAAACAGACATATCGGTCGGACTTACCAGCTGAATATGATCTAAAAGTTTTTTAGAAGCGACAGAAATTCCTTTAACAAATTCGTTTTCTCCTGTTGACGCCTGCTTTTTTATCGTCTTTTTTCTTTTACAGGAGTTTCTTCTTCTTCCGTTTTTGGTGTTTGTAATGCATTCGTAATTACAAGAAGAACTTCGTCTGGATTAAATGGTTTCGAAATATAATCTGCCGCGCCATTTTTAATGGCTTTTACAGCAGTATTTACATCAGAGTAGCCCGTCATTAAAATAACAGGAATATGTGGGTGCGAATTTTTAAATTCAGACATAAGTCCTATACCATCAGAATCAGGCAAGCGAAGGTCTGTCAAAATCAAATCAAACGATTCGTTTTTAACTGCTTCACGCGCTTCTGTCGCAGAAAAAGTAGTTGTTACTTCATACGCTTTTTTGATTAGAAATTTCTCTAATAATTTACAGAACGCAATATCATCTTCTATCAGTAATATCTTCGGCATTTGCTTTTAGGGACTTTTTTGCTAAAATAGTATTATTAAACTTGTTATTTCATAAAATTATGTAAAATATGTAAAAAAAGAGATTGCATCACGCAATCTCTTTTTCACCAAAAACATAAATCTAAATTCACCTAATTATATCTTCAACCAGTTACCATTGACATCTGAATAGACAGTAGCCTTCTGGTCTCCAACTGATATTTCAAGTTTGTACTCTTTTTTGTCGTTAACAAATGCTTTATCCAGTTTTGCTCCTGGATAAGCGGTCTGCAACGCTGTCTTTACAGCTGCAGGCACAGCATCTACTGTAACTTCTGTATATTCTGTCTGAATTGTTACAGTTGCTTTAGCGTCTTGCGAAACAGACAATACATTTGCATGCATTGACATGGTTGCTAAAACCACTATTGCAGATAAGATTAGTTTTTTCATGATGCTGATTTTAATTATTTTTTAATGATATTTCCAGAAGCATCTGTAAAAATAGTATACTTCTTTTCTCCACTTGAAATCTCAAGTTTGTACTCATTTTTCTCGTTTTTATAAGCCTTTTCAAGCTTAGTATTCGGGAAAGATTTTTCAAGTGTAGACTTTACAGCTGCTGGAACAGCATCTGCAGATACTTCAGTAAACTCACTTTGAATAAGTACTGATTGAGAAATCGAAACTGCTGGAAGAATCGCAGCATTTACTGTAAGACTTCCTAAAACAATCGCTGCTGATAAGATTAACTTTTTCATAATATTTAGTGGTTTAAATTATTTTTTAAGAATGTTACCAGAAGCATCTGTATAAACGATCGATTTTTCACCTCGAACGGTTATCTCAATTTTGTACTCCTTTTTATCATTAACCCATGCTTTTTCAAGCACTACACCAGGATAAGCTTCATCTAAGCCTTTTTTTACGGCTGCTGGAACTCCATCTACTTCTTTGTATCCATCCTGATCATTTACTGTTTGCACCAATTGATTGGTTGCAACAGGGGTCTCTGCGTTCATCGACAAACTGCCTAAAACAATTGCTGCCGATAAGATTAACTTTTTCATAGTAATAGTTTTTAAGGGTTAGACTTAATTATTTTTTAATCCAAGTTCCATCTGCATTAGCAAAAAGATTTCCTGATTTATCGCCAACAGTTACTTCAAGCTTATATTCAGATTTTGTATTTTTAAATGCTTTAGAAAGCACAGCATCTGGATACGCTTTTTTAAGAGCATCTGTTACTGCTGCTGGAACTTCTTCCAATTTAATTTCTGTATAATCATCTTGAATAGAGATTGTTTTTACGATTGTATTTGAAATTGGCGAAGTTGAAGCAAATGATGTTAAACCTCCCAAAACGATTGCGGCTGATAAAAATAAATTTTTCATGATAGTTGTATTTTAATATAGTTAATTTGATCTTAGTATTCTTGATCTGGATTTTCACAATACCTTAGATTAGATTATTGTTTGATCCAAGTTCCGTCTGCATTAGCAAAAAGGTTTCCTACTTTGTCACCAACAGTTACGTCAAGTTTATACTGTGCTTTTTCGTTTTTGTATGCTTTAGTAATTACTGCTTCCGGATATGCTTTTTTCAAAGATTCTGTAATCGCAGCTGGTAATTCTTCTAATTTGATTTCAGTGTATTCGTCTTCGATAGAAATCGTTTTTACGATTGTATTTGTTACTTGTGTAGTTGAAGCGAATGAAGTTAAACCTCCTAAAACAATTGCGGCTGATAAAAATAAATTTTTCATAACGTATATATTTAAATTAATAGTTGTTTACGCTTGAAGTAATGAAATTATTATGCCGTAAAAGAAAAGAGCTATGCCAAAGATCATAAAATCCTGTTTTTAAAGACTTTACATCAAATATACCAAAAAAAGAAATACCGTGAAAGGTGTGTAAAAGAGAAAATAAGTGTGTAATAAGTAAACACTTAAAGTGTAACCTTTAGAAAAATTTCAATAAATAAAATTCCAAATCCCAAAGTTTACAGTGAAGTTTTAAGCTCCTGATTTAAAGTTTAGTTTTCCAATATTGGAATTTGGGATTTGAATATTGCAATTAATAACGGTTTATAAAAGAAAAAGGCTTCCAAATTTGGAAGCCTTTTTAATTATTCTGGACTATTCATTTTAAATGTATCCATAAATGCAGTTGTATAATCTCCTGCAATATATTTTGGATCATCCATTAATTGTCTGTGGAAAGGTATTGTAGTTTTCACACCTTCGATTACGAACTCATCCAAAGCTCTGCGCATTTTGCTGATAGCTTCTTCACGAGATTGTGCAGTTGTAATTAACTTAGCAATCATAGAGTCGTAGTTTGGCGGAATGCTATATCCTGAGTAAACGTGAGTATCTAAACGAACTCCGTGTCCTCCTGGCATATGAAGCGTAGTAATTTTTCCTGGTGAAGGGCGAAAATCGTTATAAGGATCTTCAGCATTAATACGAACTTCAATAGCATGTAATTGTGGCAAATAGTTTTTTCCTGAAATTGGAATTCCAGCGAGCAACCATAATCTGCTCACGGATCAAATCATAATCAATAACTTGCTCTGTGATTGGGTGCTCTACCTGAATACGAGTATTCATTTCCATGAAGTAGAAGTTTCTGTGTTTATCAACCAAAAATTCTACAGTTCCAGCTCCTTCATACTTAATGAATTCAGCAGCTTTTACAGCAGCTTCTCCCATTTTTGCACGAAGTTCATCTGTCATGAAAGGCGAAGGTGTTTCTTCAGTAAGTTTTTGGTGACGACGTTGTACTGAACAGTCTCTTTCAGAAAGGTGACATGCTTTTCCATAAGAATCTCCAACAACTTGAATCTCGATATGACGTGGTTCTTCAATAAGTTTCTCCATGTACATTCCATCATTTCCAAATGCTGCAGCAGACTTCTTGACGCGCGCTTTCCCAAGCTTTTAAAAGCTCTTCTTCTTTCCAAATTGCACGCATTCCTTTTCCACCACCACCAGCAGTAGCTTTCATCATAACTGGATAACCAATTTCTTTAGCTATTTTTTGCGCATGTTCGTAAGATTCTAATAATCCGTCTGAACCTGGTACACAAGGAACTCCTGCAGCTTTCATTGTAGCTTTAGCAGAAGCTTTATCTCCCATACGGTCGATCATTTCTGGAGCAGCACCGATAAATTTAATTCCGTGCTCTTGACAGATTTTAGAGAATTTAGCATTCTCAGAAAGAAATCCATAACCTGGATGAATTGCATCTGCATTTGTAATTTCTGCAGCCGCAATAATATTTGACATTTTCAAATACGATAAGTTACTCGGAGGAGGACCAATACAAACCGCTTCGTCAGCAAATTTAACATGCAAACTTTCTGCATCGGCTGTAGAGTAAACTGCAACAGTTTTGATTCCCATTTCCTTACATGTACGAATTACACGTAGTGCAATTTCTCCTCTATTCGCAATTAATATTTTTTTAAACATCTTATTTAAATTAAAAATTACAAATTCCAATCGCCAAACTCCAACTCATTGGATTTTGTGACTTGTCTATTGGAATTTTTAAAAATTATGATGGATCTACTAAGAATAAAGGTTGATCAAATTCTACTGGAGACATATCGTCAACAAGAATTTTTACAATTTTACCAGAAACTTCAGATTCGATTTCGTTGAATAATTTCATTGCTTCAATTACGCAAAGAACATCACCTTTAGATACAGTGCTTCCAACTTCAGTGAAAACTGGTTTATCTGGAGATGGTTTTCTATAGAATGTACCAATGATTGGAGATTTTATAGTAATATATTTAGAATCGTTAGCAGCTGGTGCTTCTGGAGTTACACTTACAACTGTTGGAGCTGTAACTTGTGGAACTGCCGCTTGAGGTAAAGCTGCCTGAGCAGGTAATTGCTGTACGTAAGTTGCCTCAGTTACATTTGTTTCTAAAGTTGTTCTGATCGTGATTTTTACATCATCCATTTCTAACTTCACTTCTGCAACGCCCGAATTTGCAACAAATTTGATTAGGTTTTGAATTTCTTTTAAATCCATAATGATTCGTTTTTAGTTTTAATTTATTTCTTATCGTAAGCCCATTTTAAGTAGATAGATCCCCAAGTGAATCCACCACCAAAAGCGACAAAGATAATGTTATCTCCTTTTTTAAGCTTATTTTCAAAATCAGCCAATACTAATGGTAAAGTTCCAGAAGTAGTATTTCCGTATTTTTCAATGTTTACCAAAACTTTAGAATCTTCTAATTCTAATCTTCCAGCAGTAGCATCAATGATACGTTTGTTAGCTTGGTGTGGTACTAACCAGTCAACATCTTGATTTGTCAAATTGTTTCTTTGTAAAATCAATTCGCTGGCATCAGCCATATTAGTTACAGCATATTTGAAAACAGTTTTACCGTCTTGCATAATATTGTGCTGTCTGTTTTTTACAGTATCTTCTGAAGGCGGAATCAAAGAACCTCCTGCAGGAATTTTTAGGAAGTCGCGTCCTACACCGTCACTTCGTAAATATTCATCTTGCAAACCTAAGCCTTCGTAATTTGGTTCAAAAAGAACTGCTCCAGCTCCATCACCAAAAATAATACATGTTGCTCTGTCTGTATAATCTACAATTGATGACATTTTATCGGCACCAATTAAAAGTACTTTTTTGTAACGTCCTGACTGAACATATGCTGCAGCCGTAGACATTCCGTACAAGAAACTTGAACATGCAGCCTGCAAATCATATGCAAATGCATTTGTCGCTCCAATTTCTGTTGCAACAAAAACTCCTGTAGAAGCCACCATCATATCTGGCGTTGCAGTTGCCATTATAATCATATCAATCTCAAGCGGATCAATATTTGCTTTAGCAATCAAATCCTTTGTTGCTTGTATAGCAAGGTACGATGTACCTTTATCAGCATCTTTAAGAATTCTTCTTTCTTTAATTCCTGTTCGAGCGGTAATCCACTCATCATTGGTATCAACCATTGTTTCTAGCACTTGGTTCGAAAGAACGAAGTCAGGAACATAAGCTCCAACAGCGGTAATTGCGGCTGTGATTGTATTCATTATATTCTATTATTTTCCTTTCAAATTATGATTAATTTGAAAAATTTTTAAAAGACCCGAAAATTACAAAAAAAAACGTAACGAATTTGTCTATATTTTCCTAAAAAACGAAAATTATAACCAACAAAAAAAACTCTCACTATGTGAGAGTTCTAGTATAATTTACAAAAACGTATTAAGCAACCGCTTCAGATTTATCGATAACAACTTGCCCTCTGTAGTACATTTTACCTTCATGCCAGTAAGCTCTGTGGTATAAATGTGCCTCACCTGTAATAGGACATGTAGCGATTTGAGCTACAGTAGCTTTGTAATGTGTTCTTCTCTTATCTCTTCTTGTTTTCGAGGTTTTTCTCTTAGGATGTGCCATTTTACTATATTATTTATCCGTTAATAGTTTCTTTAATTTTTCCCAACGCGGGTCAATATCTTCTTCTTTGTTACTCTCTTCCTTTTGTTCTTTTACACTCAGCTCATTCAGTTTTGTCAAAGCTTCTGTCTGAAGGCTTCCGTCTTTAACCCCTGGATGAATTCTTTTTTGAGGTACAGAAAGCGCGATCATTTCATAAATATACTGCGCCACATCTATCTCATGTTCACCATGTGGTAAAATCAACAATTCTTCATTATCATCATTAAATTCATCTCCAAAGCGAACTATTAACTTCATTTTCCCTTTTATAGGTAAATCAAAATCTTCGCCTGTTAGATCACAAGGTACGTTTACCGCTCCTTTGTGTTTGAATTCTAATTCTAACATATTACTTTTCTTATCAAAAAGTAAATTGACTTTAATATCAGAATTTTGAAACTCATCGTACTCAAAATTCTTAAAGAACTCGTTATTTATCTGATACTCAAAATGGTGTTTTCCTAGTTTTAATCCTACGAAAGGAATTAAAAATTCTTTTGTTTTGCTCATTTCAACATCAATTTGAACAATTCAGTTCTAAAACTAGATATCTGAATTGGGGTGCAAAGATATAAAATTATTACAAATCTAATAATCTTATTCACCTTTTTTTGTTTATAACTGTTTTTCTTTTATTTTAAGAGGTTTTTGGCTAATCTCCTCATACTGATTACGCGAGCGAAAAATATCGATCGCAAGATACACTGCCTCCTTAAACGAATTGTAATCTGCCATGTCTTTTCCAGCGATATCATAAGCTGTACCGTGGTCTGGAGAGGTTCTAACTTTATTCAAACCTGCTGTATAATTCACTCCTTTTCCAAAAGACAATGTCTTAAACGGAATTAATCCTTGATCGTGATACATTGCTACAATAGCGTCATATTTTTCGTAGTGACCACTTCCAAAAAAACCATCTGCTGGAAATGGACCGAAAACCATCGTTCCTGAATCAAATATTTTTTTCAATGTTGGCTTCAAAACCAAATCGTCTTCCTTTCCAATTACACCACCGTCACCAGCATGCGGATTTAGACCTAAAACTGCAATTTTCGGCTTAACGATACTAAAATCTTGAACTAGAGATTTTCTTATAGTTTCAATTTTTTTAGCAATTAACTCTTCAGTTAAATGAGAAGCCACTTCACTTAATGGCACGTGATCCGTAATTAAACCTACTCGCAAATTATCTTGAACCATCATCATAAGCGCATCACCTTCTAATTCCTGATTCAAATAATCTGTGTGACCCGGAAATTTAAAATCTTCAGATTGTATATTGTATTTATTAATAGGAGCTGTTACCAAAACATCGATTTCACCATCTTTTAATGCTTGTGTAGTTGCTGTAAAAGATTTAATTGCGTATTCTCCTATTTTAGGATCATTTGCTCCAAAGTTAATATCAACACCTTCTCTCCAAAGATTTAAAACATTTACTTTACCTGGAATAACTTGATCTAATTTATCAACTCCGTGAAATTGAACTGTCGATGTAAAACTTTTTCTAACAAAAGAAAGAATTTTAGCATTTGCAAAAATAACCGGCGTACACAATTCCAACATACGAGAATCTTCGAATGTTTTCAGTATAACTTCGCTTCCAATACCGTTTAAATCTCCCACTGAAATTCCAACAATTATATTTTCTGCTTTTTTATTCATGAGCTCAGTTTATTTATTACTAATTTTGATGTGCAAATTTAGTAAAATAAAACCACAATGTTCACAGGAATTATAGAAACACTTGGTAGGATTCATGAAATTCAGAAAGACCAAAACAATCTTCACGTAACCGTTGACTCATCAATAACTCACGAATTAAAAATAGACCAGAGCGTCTCGCATAACGGAATATGCCTTACTGTAGTTGCAATTAAAGACTCTCTTTATACCGTAACAGCAATAGACGAAACCATTCTAAAAACCAATATTGGCGATTGGAAAGCTGGTGATATTGTAAATTTAGAAAGAGGAATGAAGCTTGGCGACCGTCTAGACGGACATATTGTACAAGGCCATGTAGACCAAACTGGAACTTGCATTAAAATCGAAGAAGCAAACGGAAGCTGGAATTACACTTTTGAATACGATAAAAACCAAAACAATATTACGATCGAAAAAGGTTCGATTACTGTAAATGGAGTAAGTCTTACGGTTGTAAATTCTAAAGAAAATGAATTTAGCGTCTCAATTATCCCATATACTTATGAACACACTAATTTTAAAGATTTCAAAGTTGGAACAAAAATAAATCTTGAATTTGATGTCGTAGGAAAATATATTTCTAGACTTTATTCGATCAACAAATAACGTTTCACATTTCAACATAAAAAAAGCTTCAATTTAAATTGAAGCTTTTTTTATGTTGTTTTTATATATCACGGCAAAACCTAAAGCCAAACCTCCGATTGCTAAAAAAACAATATTTTGATCTATTGGTATACCAGCATGGTTATCGCAGTTTTGAGTCAGGTCATCACATTCTTCATCATCGTCACCTGCTGTTGTATTCACTTTAGCGCTATTTAGCATTGGCTTTGGAGGATGCTCAGATCCAGCTGTAACTAATAAAACATTTAATAATAAGGCAATTACTAAAAATGGGGCTTTTAGATTCTTCATAAATTCAAGCTATTGCAAACTGCAATTCTAGATAATTATTGACAAATATTCTTTGATAGAAATTTCACACAAATACTTTTCTATCTCCAAAATCTTGGACAAAAGTATAAGTTTTTTGCACAAAACCAACTTTTAAAATCAAAAATACAAAACAAATTTTAACAGTTTTAACTAAAACCCTAATAATCCTTTTCAGAAAACGCCACAGAGGACAATACCTTTTTTCTATTACTAATCTCAACTCTTACAAGCTTATAAGAATTTCCTGATTTTAAAAAAATCTATTTTTTTAGCCTTTTCAAAAAATTCTGCAAAACAAACCTATCAAAACTAAGTTTAGATTCAATTCAGATACAATAGAGAATACTCTCAAATTAATATATTTGTAAAAAATAAATTCGACCACTCAAATTCAAAGCAACTAACAACTCTCAATCAAGCAAATGAAAAACCAATATACAGTCGGAAGTTTATACGCAGGTGTTGGCGGCATTTGTCTAGGTTTTGAAAATGCAGGTTTTAAATTAGAATGGGCGAATGAATTTGACAAAAAAGCTTGCGTTACCTACAGAAATAACTTCGAACATACTCTTATCGAAGGCGATGTAATGCAACTTGAAGCAAAAGATCTCAATAAAATTGACATTCTTACTGCTGGATTTCCGTGCCAGCCCTTTTCTCTTGCTGGTCATAGAAAAGGCTTTAAAGACAGTAGAGGCAATCATTTCTTTAAAATATTAGATTTTATTGACGAAATGCGACCAAAAGTAGTATTTCTTGAAAATGTCAAAAACCTAAAAGGCCACGACAAAGGAAACACCATGAAAGTAATTCAGCGAGAAATAAAAAAACGCAATTACACATTTGACAGCGCTATCTTAAACACAAAAGATTTCGGAAACATTCCGCACAATCGAGAACGAATTTTCATGGTTGCGTTTGACAAAGATTTCGTCAAAAAAGGTTTTAAATTCAATTTTCCCGAAAAAGAAGAATTAACCAAAAAAGTTACCGATTTAATCACAAAAGAAAAAGTCGATAAAAAATTCTATTACACCGAAGACAAATACATGTACAACATGCTGAAAGAATCTGTTGTAAGAAAAGATAGAATTTATCAGTTCAGAAGGCAATATGTACGAGAAAACAAGAAAGAAGTTTGTCCCACGTTAACTGCAAATATGGGAACTGGCGGTCACAATGTTCCCATTATCACAACTGAATTTGGTTTTAGAAAATTAACGCCAAGAGAGTGTTTTCGTTTTCAAGGCTTTCCTGATCATTATAAATTGCCTAAAATTTCAAATTCCAGCCTTTACAAACAAGCTGGAAACTCAGTAAGCATGCCTGTCATAGAAAGACTTGCCACCGAAATATTCAAATGCATTGAAAAGGCTGAAACAAGACAATTAAAAACCGAAAAAGTTTAAATACTTAAAAGCATAATTGTTCCTTCTATTTTTGCCAGGCAAACTTCCAGATTTTTTTCAATTTCTTTACTCCAGAACCTCAAAATAGTCCAATTTTCAGAAACCAGAAAGGCATTGACTTCTTCGTCCCGCTGTATATTTCTTTCAATTTTCGGAATCCAATATTCGCGATTCGTTTTAATTCTCAGCTGCTCCGTTTCCCAATCTTTTCCATGAAAAAACTCGCTATCGACAAAAATGGCGATTTTATATTTGGCAAAAGTAAGATCAGGCCTTCCAAATACCTTTTTATTATTTTTTCGATATCTGTGACCTAATTTCCATAATGCTTTAGCAAGCCTTACTTCGCCTTTTGTAGCAGTGCTTTTTATCGCCTGCATAGTTTTCCTCCTCTGTTCGGGAGTTAATCTATCCATCTGAAGATTAAATTTGTTTTGGACGGATAAAGTTAATGCATTTTACAAAAAGGAAAACTTAAACATGATCTGAAAAATTTTCAATTTTCACATTTCAAATGTGCTGAAAAACAAAAAAGCCTTTACAGAAATGTAAAGGCTTTTGTTCTAAATAGAAGTGGTCCCACCTGGGCTCGAACCAGGGACCACCTGATTATGAGTCAGGTGCTCTAACCAGCTGAGCTATAGGACCGGTTTAGAGGATGCAATATTACTACTATTTTTCATTCACTCCAAATATTTTAAGACATCATTTGTATTTTATTTTAAATCTTTTTTTGAATCTCAAAAACGAAATTGATTTTCAACGTCTTATTCAAAAATTAAAATGACATTTTTTTATTTAATTTCTTGACAAAGCTCAACCAAAACACCATTTGTGTTCTTTGGATGAAGAAAAACGACCAATTTATTATCGGCTCCCTTCTTCGGAACTTCATTAATTAAGACAAAACCTTCGTTTTTTAAACGTACAATTTCAGCTTCGATATCATCAACATCAAAAGCGATGTGATGAATACCTTCCCCCTTTTTCTCCAAAAACTTTGCAATCGGACTTTCTGGATTTGTTGCAACCAAAAGTTCGATTTTGTTATTTCCGGTTTGAAAGAAAGAAGTTAATACACCTTCGCTTTCTACAGCTTCCATTTTATAAGACGGAACGCCAAGCATTTTTTCGAACAAAACATTCGCATCGTCCATGTTTTTTACCGCAATCCCGATATGTTCTATTTTGTTTACCATCTCTTCAAATTTATTGATTTGTGTATGTTCTAAAATAACCGCATTCTGCAATTACATCCTGATAATATTTAGTATCAGAATAATCTTTTCTTAAGGCTTTGAATGAATTCCAGGCAATAAAATTAACTTTATCATCTTGAATTTCCCAATAACTGTTTACGGCGCTGTATTTTTTATTGTAATAATCATTTCTTTCACATTTCGAAATCAGATACAAACATTTTGCTTTTTGTTCTTTGTTCGAAGCTGCCTCAAATGCTTTTTGGTAATACATTTTAGAAACCGAATTATTTGTAATCATTTCTTTCATCGAATCTCTAAATGAATACGGACTTGAACCATAACCTACAATGCTCATTTCATAAAAAGTTCTTCCGTTTCCAAAATGAGAAATATTGTAAAACGCATTTCCTAGCAAAAGGCTGTTCGTATAAACATCTTCTTTCTGCGCTAATTTATCTTGCATTTCTTTTATGGTAGTTAAGAAATCCATAAAAGTATATTTTCTCTTTTGATACGCTGCATGTTCACAATCGTGGCAATCTTTTATATTTCCGTTAAACGGATTTCCTAAGAACTTATAATTTTGAACTGAATCTGTTTGTTGCATAAAAGCAATTGCTTCTGGAATTTTGTTTTTGAAAGTTGCCTGAACCGCCTGAAAGTTATTAATGTCTTTCAATTTTAAACTATAAATTCCTGCGCCAATTTTTTCAATTTCAGATTTATTAGATTTTTCTAAAAAGCCTTTTATTGCAAGCAGATTTTTTTCATTGTCATAATATGCATTTCCATCGTTCCAATAACTATAGCGTGATTCTCCATAAATCTCAGCCATAACCAAATTGCCTTGTTCTTTATACAAATGCGACAAATAACTTCTGCTCCATGAAGAAGCATTTTGATAACGAAATGTGTCTCCTTTATAATTTTTAGGAAGCTCAGTGTACAGCCAATTCAAATCAGCTAGAATGGTTTTCTCATTTTTATCTGTCAGTTTATCGATCTTGCTTAAATTATTTACAAAACGCAATAAGCGAAGTTGCATTCCTGCCAATTCTGTTTTCGGAAGCGTTTTTTCAGCTTTGGTATAATTTTTATCTGCATTAGCATAATCGCCTTTTAGCGTTTGAAGATATCCAATTGCAATGTCCCACAAATATGGCTTTTCAGTATTTCCAGCGAGCAGAAATTTTAGCTATCAAATCAACAGCGCTATTGTCTACTTTTGTTTTATTTTCTGCTTTATTTTCGGCAACAGTCTGCGGTTTCGGTTTTTGATTTTCTCCTTGCCCATCGACCTGAAACGAATTATTTATTTTTTGTTCTAGCGAATTAACCAATCTTGTCCCTAAATAATTTAGATGTTCGCTTTTTGGGTCTAATTCGTAGATTTTTTCAATGGCTTGTTTTTCATCTTTATAATATCCGTGAATTGCCCACAGCGCCGCTTTTTCTTTATTATTTTTTGCCATTGCCAAAGCCTTAGTCCAATCTGACTCATTTTTTGGTTTAAAACTATAAGCTGTAACCACTCTTAATTCTGGACATTTATCAAAAACTTGAGCGTATAAATAATTCGAAGTCGCAAATTTTTTCTGCTTATAATTAATTCCAGCAACATATGCCAAAGCGCGATAATACAAAGTATTTTTAGCAACTGAGCTTTCTGTTTTATTAAAAAAATCAATTGCTTTTTGTTTGTCGTTACTATAGAAACGAGCTTTCATGGTCAAGAACCAATATCTGTTTTTCAAAAACGGATCCGACAAAGTATTATACACATTTTCTATGGACTGAATCATTTTGGCATCATTGAAAGTTTTTGCCACAACAGGATCGTAACTCCAATAATCTTCACCAATTGAAACCGTTTCTATCTTTTGGGCTAAATACAGAAATTCGACAAAGTTCTTCACTTTCTCATCTTTCAGATTAAGCTTTTTGCCCCATTTTTGCGTGCTTTTATTTTCTTTTTTCGTTTTATAATAAACATGCAAGCCTTCAATTTCTTCTTTGTTTTTGATGGTATTTTTGTCATCAGAATAATATCTTGGCTTTTCATCTCCAATTAAAAAATAATTGACCGTTGTCGTATCAACTTTTCCCTTTAAATAATCTGCCCAATCTGATTTTATATTTTTATTAAAACGAGAATTGTGTTGGGTATCAAAACCAATTCCGTAGAAAATTCCGCCCGACAAAAACAAAGGCGAATACGATTTATCAGCAAAAGTTTCTGGAGTAAAATTTGAATTGTAAGAACCTAAATAATCCCAATCTCCATCAGCGCAGGCGTATATAATTCCGAATGCAGAAAGCAAAACGGCACTAGAAGCAAGAAATAATCTGCTTAAAAGTATTTTTTTCATAATTGTTTAAATTGAATTCGTCTAAATCGTAAAATATAATTTCGTTTGGCTTTTCGACAAGATGATCTTGCAAATCTTCTGCCATTTCTTTTAAATCTTCTGGTTTTATTTCTTCTATTTTCAAGAGATCATTTTCTTCATAAAAAACTCCATTTTTATAATTGGATTGTTTTACTCTGAAAAAAATCGGACTTGTTTTTTCAAAATTGGAATCTTTCTCTAGTTGGTCGCTATTCATTTTAGAACGAAGTCCAATTACTTTGTTATTTCTTATATGAACTCCCCACGAATAAATTGGAAACGCGAAATCTAAATGTAGCGGATATCTTTTTACACTTTTAAGATATTTTTCTGCCACTTTCCTATCATAAATAGAATTTAAAGAATCGGGCGCAATTGATCCCATATTATAATACATCAAAACTCCAGAATCGACATTTGGGATTTTTGTCTTTTTGAAGTATTTCACTTGATGCAATCGAATCGTCGCAGAAAGCTTCTTTTTCGAAAGCTTTTTAAAAACCTCAATAAATTTCAGGTAATTCTCTTTGCTTTTTAAAGTCCAATCGCAGTCAATTTGAATTTCCTGACACTCAATTTTGTTTTTAATATTGATTTGCTCGATAAAACCAAACGTTTTTTGAGCCAAATCGTTTACATCCAAATTGGGTTGCAACATGACTTTGTTCTGAATAAAAACAACCGGAACAATTTTATATACTTGGGGATTTTCTTCAAAACGAACAGGACTTATAGGAATTGGAAAATTTGATTCTGGATGAAGCCCAATGTCAAAATATCGTATATAAAGTTTTTGAACATTGTTATTGATTAATGCTTCTTTTTCTGTTTTTGAAAATTTGAAAATTGTTTTCCAGTAATAAAAAGAGATTACTGGCTTTTCGCTTTTAGTGCATGACAGCATTAAAAAGAGAAACGAAACTAAAAAAAAACGCTTAAACAAAACTTTAGATAATTATATTTTAGAGCAAAAGTAAGAAATTATATCGCCTTAAAGCGTTTGAAACCCTAAAAACTTAGAAGGAATCTAAAAGTGCCAAATCCTAATAAATGGCTAAAAAATTTCGATTAAAGCAAATATAATCGTTATTTTGTGCAATCAAATTGAAAAACCATTATGTTGAAAAACACTCTAAAATACATTGCATTTATAATTTTAATCTCAATGATAAGCTGTGCCAAACGAGGCAGCATTACCGGCGGTTTAAAAGATACATTGCCACCTGTTTTAATATCGAGCATTCCTAAAAATTTTTCAACCGATTTTAAAGGAAATACTATCACTTTAAATTTTGACGAATATGTCAAACTTAAAAACACAAACAAACAGCTAATTATTTCTCCTCCTTTAAAAAATGAGCCGTTAATCACTCCTACGAATGTTAGCAAGTTTATAAAGATTCAAATTCGAGATACTTTACAGCCAAACACGACTTATAGTTTTAATTTCGGACAAGCAATTACGGATAATAATGAAGGGAATCCTTTAAATCAGTTTAAATATGTTTTCTCTACTGGACCTTATATTGATTCCTTAAAACTGAGCGGAAGAATTAAAGATTCTTACGGAAAATATGTCGACAATTTCGTTTCTGTAATGTTATACGAAGTAAATGACAAATTCAAAGATTCTACTATTTACAAAGAATTTCCTCGTTACATAACTAACACTCTGGACAGTATGCGAACTTTTCAGTTTGAAAATTTAAAAGAAGGAAAATATCTTTTAGTAGCATTAAAAGACAAAGGATCGAACAACAAATTTAATCCGAAAGATGATAAAATCGGATTTTTGAAAAATTACATTACCATTCCGACAGATTCTGTTTATGACTTAGAATTGTTTAAAGAAACATTGCCTCTAAAAGTTTTCAAACCTATTCAGGCTTCAGGAAATCGCCTATATCTTCCTTATGAAGGAAAACAGAATTTCAAGAATTCGAAACCGAAAGTTGTTCTTAAAAACGGCAATGAGGTTCTCGAAACTATTATAACGCAATTCCCTAAAAAAGATTCGCTTCAAGTTTGGTACAAACCAATAAAAGTAGATTCTTTATCGATGGAAGTTGAAAAAGGAAGCTATAATAAAAAGTTTTCTTTCAAGATTAAAGCTTTGAAAAAAGATACTTTAAATATTAAAGCGCTACAAAATGGGCAGATTAATTTTAGAGAACGTTTTACTTTAGAAACCGAAACGCCACTGGTAAAATTTGACAAATCTAAAATTACATTAATAAACAAAGACTCTATTGCTGTTCCTTACACAACAGAATATGATGAATTTGATCAGAAGCTTTACATTGATTTCAAAAAAGAGCCTTTAGACAAATATAGTTTCACTTTCTTGCCAGGTGCTTTGACCGATTTCTATGAAAAATCAAACGATACTTTGTCTTATAAACTAAGTACAAAAGAATATGCCGATTACGGAAATATTATTTTGACTCTTAAAAATGTAAAACGCTTTCCTATAATTGTCGAATTGACCAATAAAAAAGGAGACGTTGTTTTGGCAGAAGGATATTCTGAAGGTGCAACTACATTAGAATTCAATCTACTGCAACCAGATGTATTTACTGTTCGCGTTATTTACGATGACAACAAAAACAAGCAATATGATACAGGTAGTTTCTTAGAAAAGAAATATGCCGAAGAAGTATTTTACAATCAGGAGGAATTTGATGTCCGCGCCAATTGGGATCGGAACGAAACAATTGACCTGAGCATTCCGTTTAATCCAGCAGTCGAGAAAAAAGAAGACGATAAAAAGAAAAAAGAAGCAGAAAAGAAACGGAAAGCTTTCTAGAGTTTAATTTCAAACTGATCTTTATCGCTTAAAAAGTCTAATTTTTTACGCGTTTCATACATGGTGTTTTTGTCTAATTCAATGACAAAAACACCATTTTTTTCTTGCGGTTCTAAAACATAATTTCCTAAGAAATCTATCGCCTGCGAATGCCCAATATGTTCATAATTGTGAGCATCATTACCAATTCTATTTACTCCAACTACATACGAAAGATTTTCTATAGCGCGGGCTTTTAGCAAAGCATCCCAAGCATTGGTACGCACTTTTGGCCAATTGGCAACATATAAAATGAGATCGTAATTTTCTACATTTCGTGCAAAAACAGGAAATCTCAAATCATAACAAATTTGAAGGCATATTTTCCAGTCTAGATAATCGACAATAACTTTTTGATTTCCGCACGTATAAACCTTGTCTTCGCCTGCGAGTGAAAACGAATGTCGCTTATCGTAATATTGAAATTCGCCTGACGGAAAAACAAAAATCATACGATTGTAATATTTTTCATTTTCTGTAATGACAACACTTCCTGCAACAGTCGCATTTTTTTGTTTTGCCTTCAATTTCATCCATTCAATCGTGTCTCCCTGCATCGTTTCCGCAACTTCAGAAGCATTCATTGTAAATCCGGTCGAAAACATTTCAGGAAGCACAATTAGATTTACCTCCGATTGAATTTCATTGATTTTTGAATCAAAGTTTTCTCGGTTTTTACTGGCATTCTGCCAAAAAAGATCAGTTTGGATTAAAGCAATTTTCATTTTTAAATAATATGAAAGTCAAAAAACGATTTGAAATTAGATTACAACCAAACTCGGAACAGCGCTTTTATAGGTCGCTAATTTGCCACTTGTTGGTTCTTCTTCTGTAATAACATAATTTACCTCAGACAAACTTGCAATTTTCATTTTAAGAACTGTATTTAGCTTTTCAGTAATGGTTAAAACTGCTGTTTTTTTAGAAGCTTGAATCATTGCCTTTTTTACCTGAACCGTTTCCCAGTCAGAATCAGAATAACCTCCGTCTACATCTAAAGCATTAGTTCCTAAAACCAATAAATCGGCTTTTATATTGGCTAATTGATGAAAAGCTTCTCCACTTACACACATTTGACTGTAAGAAGAAATACTGCCGCCAATCATGATTGTTTTTATATTGGGTTTATCTAAAAGCTGAACTGCTGTTAAGGCTGTAATAGTAAAAACAGTCAAATTAAGATCGTTTGGTATTAATCGGATGAACTCACGAATCGTGGTTCCTCCATCCACAATTAAAACCATTCCGTCATGAAGAAGTCCAACAGCTTTTTGCGCAATAACTTGTTTAGCTTCTACAGCATAAGTTTGATTGGAAGAAGAATAGTGATATCCTTTGGTCATCGCACCACCTTTTACCTTAATTAAAAGCGAATCGGCATCAAGCTCATTAATATCACGGCGAACAGTATCTTCAGAAACTCCAAGTTTTGCCGAAAGAGTTTCAAAACTCACACGTGTATGCAAGTTAATCTCTTTTAAAATATGATTTTTACGTTCTTCTTTACTGTAATTTAAAACTTCATTTTCAGTGCTCATGCCATTTAATTTTTTCTACTTACAAAAGTAAGAATTTAAATGTAGCCCACGAAGTCGTTAAACCTTAAAAAAGGACTTCATAAGGTCATGGTATTTGTTTAAATAACAAATTAAAGACAAAACAACAATACAACAGCTTCGTAGTCTAAACCAACAAAAAAACGCATCCAAATTAATGAATGCGTTTTTTCAAATATACTAAATTGTATTCTTTATCCTTTTAAACTTGCCGCTAAATATTCACGGTTCATACGTGCAATATTTTCAAGCGAGATTCCTTTTGGACATTCGATTTCACAAGCTCCTGTATTTGTACAGTTACCGAAACCTTCTAAATCCATTTGGTGAACCATGTGTAAAACACGATCTGTTGCTTCAACTTTACCTTGCGGCAATAATGCATATTGAGAAACTTTTGCAGAAACGAATAACATTGCTGAAGAGTTTTTACAAGTTGCAACACAAGCTCCACAACCAATACAAGCAGCAGCATCAAATGATTTATCTGCATCGTCTTTTGGAACTGGAATAGTATTCGCGTCGATTGTATTTCCTGAAGTATTTACAGAGATAAATCCTCCTGCGTGTTGAATTCTGTCAAAAGAACTTCTATCAACAACTAAATCTTTAATTACTGGGAAAGCTTTTGCTCTAAATGGCTCGATAAAAATTGTATCGCCATCTTTAAACATACGCATGTGTAACTGACAAGTTGTAACTCCTCTATCTGGTCCGTGCGCTTCACCGTTGATGAATAAAGAACACATTCCGCAGATTCCCTCACGACAATCGTGGTCAAATGCTACTGGCTCATCTCCTTTGTTGATTAGATCTTCGTTAAGAACATCTAGCATTTCAAGGAAAGACATGTCTGGTTCGATTCCATCGATAGGATATTCTACAATCCCTCCTTTATCTTGAGCGTTTTTTTGACGCCATATTTTTAATGTAAGTTTCATACCTTTTTCGTTTGAAAGTCATAAAGTCGAAAGTCGCAAGTCGCTCGGCACATTTTGCCTTTTGACTTTAAGACTTTGGGCTTTCGACCAAATTCTTATTTATAACTTCTTTGAACTAATTTAATGTTTTCGTAATTAAGAGGTTCTTTGTGTAATACCGCGTCACTTGGTTTTCCTTTGTATTCCCAAGCTGCAACGTATGCAAAGTTTTCGTCGTCACGAAGTGCTTCTCCTTCTTCTGTTTGATACTCCTCACGGAAGTGACCTCCACAAGATTCGTTACGGTGTAAAGCATCTTTCGCGAACAATTCTCCTAATTCTAAGAAATCGGCAACACGAGTTGCTTTTTCTAATTCCTGATTAAATTCGTTAGCGTTTCCAGGAACTTTTACATCTTTATAAAATTCTTCACGTAAAGCGACAATTTCTTCGATAGCTTCAGTTAAACCTTTAGCATTACGAGCCATACCTACTTTATTCCACATGATTTTTCCAAGTTTTTTGTGGAAATAATCTACAGAATGTTTACCGTTGTTATTGATGAATTTCTCGATTTGATCTTTTACAGCTTTTTCAGCTTCAACGAATTCTGGTAAGTCTGTAGAAATTTCACCCATTTTAATATCTGGAGCTAAATAATCTCCGATAGTGTATGGCAATACGAAATATCCATCAGCTAAACCTTGCATTAAAGCAGAAGCTCCAAGTCTGTTTGCTCCGTGATCAGAGAAGTTAGACTCTCCAATTGAGAAACATCCAGGAATTGTAGTCATTAAGTTATAATCAACCCAAGTTCCACCCATTGTGTAGTGAACCGCTGGATAAATCATCATTGGTGTTGTGTAAGGATCTTCATCGACGATTTTGTAATACATTTGGAATAAGTTTCCGTATTTACTTTTCACGATTGCAGACTCCTAATTTAGTTACAAGAGCGAGCATCTTTATCATCTAAACCTTTTACATAAGCATCTTCAGTTCCGTAACGTTTGATAGCCGCTGCGAAATCTAAGTAAACTGCTTCTCCAGTTTTGTTAACTCCAAAACCAGCGTCACATCTTTCTTTAGCCGCACGAGACGCAACGTCACGAGGTACTAAGTTACCAAATGCAGGGTATCTTCTTTCTAAGAAATAATCTCTTTGATCTTCAGATAAATCAGTTGCTTTTTTCTTTCCTTCACGGATAGCTTTTGCATCTTCAAGATTTTTTGGAACCCAAATACGACCATCATTACGTAAAGACTCAGACATCAAAGTCAGTTTTGACTGGTGGTCTCCTGAAACCGGAATACATGTTGGGTGAATTTGTGTGTAACAAGGATTTGCGAAAAACGCTCCTTTTTTATGAATTTTCCAAGCTGCTGTTGCGTTACTTCCCATAGCATTTGTCGAAAGGAAAAATACGTTTCCGTATCCTCCAGAACCAATTACTACCGCGTGAGCAGAATGTCTTTCTATTTCTCCAGTGATTAAGTTACGAGCGATAATACCTCTCGCTTTTCCGTTCACGATTACAATGTCAAGCATTTCGTGACGGTTGTACATTTTAATTTTTCCACGACCAATCTGACGGTTCATTGCAGAATAAGCTCCTAACAATAATTGCTGTCCAGTTTGTCCTTGTGCGTAAAATGTACGAGAAACCAAAGTTCCTCCAAAAGAACGGTTATCTAAAAGTCCGCCGTATTCACGAGCCAATGGCACCCCTTGAGCCACACATTGGTCAATAATATTACCTGAAACTTCAGCCAAACGATAAACGTTTGCCTCACGAGCACGGTAATCACCACCTTTTACAGTATCATAAAACAATCTGTAAATAGAGTCACCGTCTCCTTTATAGTTTTTTGCCGCGTTGATACCTCCTTGTCTTTGCAATAGAGTGCGCACGACGTGGAGAATCTTGGAAGCAGAATGCTTTTACGTTATATCCTAACTCAGCCAAAGTAGCCGCAGCCGAACCTCCAGCTAAACCTGTACCAACTACGATAATATCAAGATTACGTTTGTTAGCAGGGTTTACTAAATTAATATGATCTTTATAATTTGTCCATTTGTCCGCAATAGGACCATTTGGAATTTTTGAATCTAATGCCATTATAATTGATATTAATTATTGAAATGATGAAATAAAGCGATAATTACGAAAAGCGCTGGAACTACAACTGCAAACCAGTAACCTACTTTTGATAAAAATCTAGAGTATTTGTTGTGCATCCCTACAGATTGAAGAGAAGATGCAAACCCGTGCCATAAGTGAAATCCTAAAAGGATAAAAGACACACAGTACAATGCTGTACGGATTGGGTCGTGAAATTTGTGAACCAACTCACCATAATACCTTGTAGCATCTGGTGCTGTACCTGCAATATATTTGTAGGTAACTTCAGGAAACCAGAAATCGTAGAAGTGCAATCCTAAGAAAGCTAAAATAACCAATCCAGAAATAATCATATTTCTAGAACTCCAAGAAGCGTTTGCAGCTCCGTTGTATTTAGCATAAGCAATTGGTCTTGCTGCGCTGTTTTGTGCTGTAAGTACAAATCCCATTACGAAGTGGAAAATTACTCCAAATGCCAAAACTGGCTGCATTACATACTGAATCAGCGGATTGTATCCCATAAAGTGAGAAGCTTCATTGAAAACATCTTCACTAAGAATAGAAATAAAATTTAAGGAAACATGCGGCGCTAAAAACGTGATTAAGAATATTCCCGAAAGAGCCATAGCCACTTTCTTTAAGATGGAAGCATTCAACTGTGCAGATTGTGCCATAAGTGTTAAGTAGTTTGTTTTAAAAAATTACACAAAAATAATTCAATTACGAAAGAACTACAACCATTTCGCTGTTATTTATAATGATTTTAAAATAGCACGATTCTACGTATTTTTACGTACAAAAATGAAGCTACTAAAAAATAATTCACTATAGAAACTCTAAAAAACTGTTTTTTAAGCCTTAGGCCGAAAATTGGTTCTTAAGCAGATTACGAAAAATTTATCATATTGTTATTTTATTCAAACTTTTGATTTATTTTCTTCAAAAGTGTTCTTCTACAGAAATTTTGTCTAAGTAAAAAATTGTCATTCCGCAACATAGTTTTACCTTTAGCGGCTCAAAAAATTAATAATGAAAACAGGAATTGATGCTATCTCTTTTGATGTAGCAAACATACATTTACCCATAAAAACTTTGGCAATCGCCAGAAATATTGAGCCAGAAAAATTAGAAAAAGGTCTTGGATTACTAAAAATGACTTTTCCAGATGTTCACCAAGATGCTGTAGTTTTTGGAGCAAACGCCTTAACAAAACTTATAGTTAACAATAAAATAAACCTGAACGAAATAAGCCGAATCTATGTTGGTACCGAAAGTGGTATTGACAGTTCTAAACCAATTGCTTCCTATTTAATTAGTTTAATGGAGCAAAAATTTGGCGAAGATTCTCTAGCGGAATGTGATGTTGTAGATTTCACTTTTGCCTGTATTGGTGGAGTTGATGCGATGCAAAACTGTTTAGATTTCGTAAAATTAAATCCAACTAAAAAAGCAATCGTAGTTACTTCTGATTTTGCAAAATACGATTTAAACTCAGGCGGAGAATACACGCAAGGTGCAGGAGCTGTTGCCATGTTAATTACTGCAAACCCAAAAATCATTGCTTTTGATAATAATTGGGCAACGAGCACAAAAGGTGTTTTCGATTTCTTTAAACCTTACAGAACGATTTCTAAAGAGGAAATTACCAAAAACACAAACAATGATTCGTGGTTTGATAATTTAGAAGCCGAAATCGAAATCCATAAAGACCAGCCTGTTTTTGACGGTCAATATTCAAATCAATGTTACATGGATCGTACGCGTAATGCGTATTTTTCATTCAAAAAATTAAAAAACACTACCGAAACTTTATATAACACTTGGCACAGTATTGTGATGCACTTGCCATATTCTTTTCAAGGAAGAAGAATGTTATCTGAAATCTACGCGTTAGACAGTGCCGAAAAGATTATTGCTGATGATATTGCGCCAGCAGATTATCAGACAAAAATTAAAGAAGTAGCAAAATCTGATGATTACAGAAGTTTTGTAACTGAGAAATTGCAACCTGCAGAATTGGCTTCTTCTTTAATAGGAAACCTTTACACAGGTTCTATTTTCATGGGATTGTTATCTACACTAGCTCATTTTTATGATACAAATAAAGAAGTAGCTGAAACTAAATTCGGTTTCTTAGCTTATGGAAGCGGATCGAAATCGAAAGTTTTTGAAGGAACAATTCAATCAGAATGGAAATCGGCTTTAGAAAATGTAAAACTTTTCGAAAATTTAGCCGAAAGCGTAGAAATTGATTTCAACACTTACGAAAGCCTTCACAAAAAAGAACAAAAACAAAGCGTAAGAACTCCAAAAAACGAATGGGTTTTAGAAAGAATCGAAAAAGAGATTCCTGTTTTAATTGGAGCGAGATATTATAAATGGGTAGAATAAATTCCAATATTTGAAATCCCAAATTCCAAATAAAAACCGAAGCAAATGCTTCGGTTTTTTGTTTTTATACCTCCAGTTTGTCATTTCGACGAAGGAGAAATCTTCGCGAGAAGCTCCGTACAGAATGTCGCCAATCTTTGTAGAGTTACTTGTGGAGATTTCTCGTTCCTCGAAATGACAAGATTGTGTGCAAAAACCTTTGTCAAAGTTTAAAACTTTGACAAAGGTCACGACAAATAGAAAGCATTCTCCAATTATCACATTGACATATTCTCTAATTAAATAATCAATCCTTTTTATGCTGTTCAGTATAATTTTGATTTCCCTTGATTCGAGTATCTTCTGTATGCATTCCGTTTGCCATTCCTAGCATAAAGGCTGTTATTACAATTATAAATTTTCTTTTTATCCAATGAAGAAGCGGTCGTTTAGATTGCTCCAAACGAGAGTTTTTATTTTGTTTATACATTTTGAAAATGATAAATGATTAGACATTATTGATCATCTATGCTCAGAAATAGATTTTCTTAAGCGCTGTATAAACTTTTATCGAAGTGTTTTGAAGTGATTATTTCATTTATAAAAATCGACTGATTTATAAATGAAGTTAATTTTTGATGAATTATATTTTGAAGTCTCAGTAGTTTCTTAATTTGAAAAGTAAAAATAGTTTCCGTTTTAAGAAAATTCAAAACAACTGAAAATCTTATTTCATTCCAGGAAACAACTTGCCCGAATTTATATAAACGAGAACTTTTAAGCTCTATTTTTTTTCTTAAAACTACAAACGAAGACTGATAATATTCTGCCGATTTAGATTGAGAATATAAAGCACCATCACCCGCAATCACGACAAAAGTCAGAAAGAGTGCAATTAAGTATTTTATATGTTTTTTCAATTAGTTTTATTTTTGAATGGCGGATTCTTTAAACGAAAATACACATTTCAAATAAAGAAACCGAAGTAAATATTTCAACTTTTTTAATTTTCCACTCAGTTGTCATTTCGAGGAACGAGAAATCTCCGCAAGAAGCTCCGTACAGAATGTCTCCAATCTTTGTAGAGTCACTAGTGGAGATTTCTCGTTCCTCGAAATGACAAGATTGTGTGCAAAAACCTTTGTCAAAATTCAGTTCAAAACATAGCTATTACTAATCCTATGACTTTTCAATTCCTTTTTTATAGAGCAACAACCCCAATCCAAAAACAAAAACGATACAGCTTAAAAACATCCAAACGCCATTTTTCAAAACAAAAAATGAAAATCCAACAGCAACCGAACCCACAATTACCATTAAAGATTTTACGGTTTCTGTTTTTATAAAAGTAAATGCATGCAAAGCCAAACCAAGAAAAAGCAAAGAAGGACCAACAGCCACGAATGGATAAAAAATCAATGGAGAATTACTGATATGTTGACTTAATGCCTCTTTTGCAATTTCGTTATTTCCGTAACTCGACATGATAAAATCGATTGTACAAAGTCCGATATGGGCAATAACACCAAAAGTTGTCAACGCAGAAGCAACTTTATTAATTTTCGTTTTTGGAAACGCGTCATTAAATGATAATAAAAAACAAGCTCCAATTAAATTGAACCAATGCGCAAAATCTACAGATTGGCTTAAACTTGGTAAAAGGCCTGAAAAAAATAAATAACTAACTAAAAAAAGTATTGCTCCGATCATGCAAAAATGTTTTGTTTTCATAATTTATTTTAAAAATTGAAGAAGCAAAACTAAAATGAAACCTTTTCTAAAACCCTAATTTTATTAACTTAGGTATAAAATGTATTGTTTTAGGTACGAAATTTACAATGCCATTAAAACATCTTTATAATTTCTCGAAACCGGAAGTTCTATTTGAGTCAAAATAATTGTATTTGCATTTCTCCAAGATTTAAAATGCGACGGATTTATTAAATGCGAACGATGAATTTGCACTAAAAAATCGAAATCGTCCTGAATTTTTTTGAGCGAGGAACGAATTAATTTAGAATGGAGTTTTCCGTTTTCGAGATAAAAAATCTCAACATAATTTTGAGCATTCGAAATACAGACCAAATCGGCTTTGTTGATTTTTAGAATGTCTAATCTGTTTTCTCCTTTAAATAGCAAAACATCATCCGTTATGGGAATTAGTTTAATTAAATATCTTCTTGCGAGAATAATTACTGGAGTTAAAATTAGAACGACTTTTATAAATATTATCGAAAAGAATTCTAAGAAATCATATCCGCCATTTAAAATTGGACTTTTATAAAAAGTAAAAACACCAATTAAGTAGAGTAAATGAAAAAGAAAAATGGCTGTTATTTCTAAACCCACATTCCACTTCCCTATTCTTTCGTAAAAACTTTTTTGAATAAATGCTAAGAGACCATAACACAAAAATGCCATTACACTAAAACCAAAACTGATTAAAAACCAAGCTCTAAAATTTATGGTTCCATCGTCAAAAGGTTTTATAATGAAAGCAAAAACAAAAAGCCATAACCCAATCAGTAAACCGACAATTAGATTATGTTTTATAGAAATGTTTAGCTGTTTCACTTTTCGATTTAGTTTTTAAAGTTTCATCTCCATAATAGGCATGAAGCGGTTTTTTATAGACGTTTCAAATTCTCCAATTTTTACAAATCCCATTTTGGCATAAAAATCCTCTGCATTTGGTTCTGAATCCAGCTTTATTTTTTCTATTCCAGTTTCTTTAATTCGGTTTAAGAAATCAAGAAGCAAATATTTTCCAAATCCTCTGCCAATATGTTCCGGTAAGATAAATAAATTATCAAGTTCGATTACTTTTTCATCTTTGAAAACATAAGAATAATATCCTATAACAAAACCTTTATCTATCAATTTGAAAACGTTATTTTCTCTAATATAATCTTGAGAAATAGTCAAATTTTTATCCCATTTCTGAATTTGTTCCACAGAATATCCCCAATAAGCTTTTGACTTTTTGGTTATTGAAGTTAGAATTTCGTTGTCGGTTATGTTGGCTTTTTGAATTATCATGGATTTGAAAATATGTGAAATTAAAATCAATTAAAACCTTTACAAAACTTGCCTAAACACAATCTTGTCATTTCGACCGAAGAGAGAAATCTTCGAAAGTAACTCCGTTCCAACAAGCCAATCTTTGTCAAGCTCCTCGCGAAGATTTCTCTCTTCGGTCGAAATGACAAACTAGACTGATAATTTTGTACCTATTTATAAATCGTAAACTTATTATGACTCAAAGTAAAACCAAGATTCTCATAAATTACGACATTTTCTACTCGCTTTTTATTTGTCGTCACTTCAATACTTTTCAAATTATTTTTCTCAGCAAAATCTAAAATCTCATTTATTAATAATCTTCCAACGCCTTGACTACGATATTTTTGATGAATGAAAAACTCCTGAATTTCACCAACTAAACCACAATGATGCAAAAGGTTTTGCGTGTGAAAACTAATAAATCCGACACCTTCATTTTCGTTTTCGGCAATCAGATAGACATTTCTAGGATTTGAAATGTTTTCATCGAATATTCTTTCGAAAACTTCAAAATCTAAAATTTCATTTTCGAGTTCGCAGATTGCTTTGTAGATAAAATCCAAGTCTTGTTTTTCTACTTTTCTGATGTTTATTTTTAGACTCATAACTTTAACTCATATCGGTCAATTTGACAATCTTATCATCAGAAAACTGAAAAACTGACCTTCCTTTCATATTCAATTCCTGCCCTGCTTTTAACCCATTTGGAAAATCTATTGCTAGAACTGCATGATAATCGATATCGACAATTGCTGTAATTTCATCTTGTATGAGTGAAGTAATAGTTTGTTTTCTCGCTGAGAAATATTCTTTGGCGTTTTCGGCTTGAGCAGTAAATTCTTTTATTCCGTTCAAAGTCATGTTGATTTCTCCATTCTGAATGTTTTCAAAAACAATCGATTCGTCAAAATCGGCAATCATTTTATCAATATCAAATTGATTATATCCTTCGATATAATTTTGGATTATTTGTTCTTTGTTGGTCATAGTCTAAATTTTTTATAAATATTCATTCAACCCAAGTCGTTCAAATTTCTGTTTGTATTTTTGAATATATTGACTCCACTCTTCTTGATTTTTATAAACAGAAAAAGCATATTCAACGGTTTCTTTACTGAAATGATTTGCAAAAATATTGTCCAAATATTCAATTCCCGAATCGATTACTTGTTTTAAAACCTGCAATTTATCAATTCCATTTTGTTTGCAAGCTTTATCCAGCCAAAGTCCTTTTCCAATTTTTACATATTCTACAAGAAAATTTTGTGTTATAAATTGAGGAGGAACATCGTTAATATCTGGTTCATTTCTACCGTTTTTAAAAACCATTAGTATTAATTCTTCCGAATAATATTCTTCTGGAATTAATGTTATTACTGTTCCGCTTTTAGTCGCTAAAAAGCATAATTCTTTTGTACTAAACTCATCCGGAATTTGATTTATCGCAAAACCGTTTTTTATGACTAGCTTTTCACACAATTCTACCGTAATAAACTCCAAAGGCACAAACTGAATTGCATAATGAGATGCATTTACTGCTTCATCACATAATTCTTTGGTTCTATATTGAAGTGGAACCAATTTTAAGCCTCTGTAATTTGATATTGCAAATTGTTTCCAATAATCATAAGTCTTAACAGGAGGATTATTTTGTTTTAAAACCAATTCTCCACGTTTTAAAAACTCTTCAAGTTCTTCAAAAGTTTCAATTAACGGATTATCTAGTAATTTTCGAAGTTTATTTGAGATAATTTCATCGCCCGTTTCTTCGTCATATTCTCGTTCATTTTTTAAATCAATATCATTGGCTCTATCATTATAATAGAACAAACTATTTTTTCTATCAGCAAATCCTGTATTATGATCTGTAACGATAAAAACAGGAGAATCGATTAAACCCGAACAATTAAAATTTCCGTGATTATAATATGTCATCACCACTTCTTTTGCTGTAACATTTCCGTTTATTTCAACATTAGCACCGCCAAGCAAAAGACTTTGACAATTTACGCTTCCGCTAATGAAAATATACGGGCCATAATCGCCTTCGGAATTGATAATTGAACCGCTAACAGATAAATTTCCATTTATAAAAATACCGTCAATTCTTATTTCTTCCATTTCTTTAGTTGGAAGATTTAATAAATTGGCTAGCCATTTTTTCTCTTTATCTTCATAAAGATCTAAATAAAAATTTCCTTCAAAATCGACATCTTCTTCTGAAACCAGAAAAAAATCTTCATCGCTCCAGTCCTCATATAAATCGAAGTTTTGATCTTCAATTAAAAAAGGATATTTGGTTTTGATTTCGGCTATTGTTGTTAATTTAAAATTAGAATTCTGCATTTTATTGATATTAATCGAAGTTGATTTTTTGAGCACCAAGATTACATAATTCTAAATTCAAAATCAAACAATAGTCAGAAAAATTGTATTTTTACTTCACAAAAAAGAACCTGTAACTGCAAACTTGTTTTCTGCATAAACCAAAAAAGGTAAAAGAATTTTAAATATCTTTGAATCATGAGCACAGCAATAAAACCAAAACATATCGGCAGAAACATTAGCCGAATTAGAGAACTGAGAGATATGAAGCAGGAAGCGCTTGCTATTGCACTTGGTGTTAGTCAGCAATCTATTTCTAATCTTGAAGGAAGTGAAAACGTTGATGATGAAAAATTAAACAGAATTGCAGAAGCTTTGGGAGTACCAGCCGAAGTAATTAAGAATTTCTCCGAAGAAGCTGTTTTTAATATTATCGGAAACACCGCAGAAAATAGTTCTTCAGTTGTTAGTTTCGGATGTACTTTTAATCCGTTGGACAAACTTCTTGAAACTTTTGAAGAGAATAAAAAACTTTACCAGCAGTTAATTCAAGCTGAAAAAGAGAAAGTGGCTCTTTTGGAAAAGTTGCTTGATAAGAAATAAATTCTAAGAAAGATATATTTAGAGAAAAAACCGAAGCTCAATTCAAGCTTCGGTTTTTTTTATAATCAAAGTTTGTCATTTCGAGGAACGAGAAATCTTCGTGAGAAACTCCCCTTAGAATATCATCAATCTTTGTCGAGTTACTTGCGAAGATTTCTCGTTCCTCGAAATGACAAGATTGGGTAAATACTTTGCCATTTGAAAAGAAAAAATCTGCCAAATCTGCTAAATCTGCGAGAGATAAAATCGCCAATCTTTGTAGTGTTTCTTGCAAAGATTTCTCCTTCGTCGAAATAACAAGATTGTGATTATTTCTAACTTTTAAAAGAAAAAAACCGAAGCCTTATATTGACTTCGGTTTTTTTAGATTCGATTTATTCTTTTCCTTCTAATTCTATATTAAAATGCCAATCATGGTCAAACCAAACATTTGAATCTTCGAGGCTATTTTTTTTACTAATTCTGGACTCTCCAGAATAACCACTACTATAACAGAATCCATCTCCAGTTTTATTGTTAGCTGAGCTACCTGCATAAATACCCAATTTTTCTCCATCAATTAGATACCAATAAAAGCTATATTTTTTATTGGCCTCTAAATAAAGATTTAGTTTTTGCAGATCAAACGGAATAAAACCTCCGCTAAAGTATTCCGAAACCTCAGTAGTTGTAACTGCTAAAATATTAAAATTTGCATCTTTAATAATTAATTTAAGGGTTACTGGTTTATCATATCTTAGTTTTTCGTCATAGTAAGTAAATCCTTCACGAAGATGTATACTAAAAGTAGAAGGAACCAAATTTTTATCGACTATAACTATTTGTCCTGTACCTACATTTCTATCATAAGCTAATATATCTGGAGCGTTAACCCTACTGTCACCGCCAAACCATTTCCAAGCGTTTGCTTCTGAACATGATCTAAATATGTAACTATTCATATGCTCTAATTTTACTTGATAAACTTTTTCTATTCCAGATTCTGATGTAACAGTGAAATTTACAGGCTCAGAATAGTCTTTTATCGTTTTAGGATCAGGGGTTATAGTGGCATATTTTGAAAATTTAATTTCGACATTTAAATTTTTAAGGTCGTTACTTTCAGGAATTCTTTTTGTTACCAGTCCTTCTTCATTATCAATATCAGCACTTAATGACAAATTTGGAGTTTTCACATTTACTTCCAAAATAAAATTATCAGTACTTGGTTCTCTTTTTATATCTACATTATAATTTTTCATTTCTCCATTTTCTGCCGTAACTACAAAAAACAGAGGCCCATTAATAGATTTAATCGTTACTGGATCTGGGATTATTGTTGCACCTCTAGGAATCAAAACATTTAAGTTTATATCTTCTAATTCAAATGTACTTTCTACAATACCTTTTATTGAGTTTTCTTCAATTGAAAATTCTTTGGTAACACTTCCTTTTGTTATAGTAAAAGATTGAATTGTATTTTCGTTACTTAAACTTTCCTCCGAAGCACAGGATACCATTAAAAGAGAGATAAAAAAGAGGATTGAAAATAGGTTAATTTTAGTTTTCATGAATTTTAAGGTTAGTTTACTGACTGCAAATATTATTCTTTCTAATATAATTTCTTTACGGGAAACCGTATTCTTAAACAATCAATTCTATAATGATAATCAGGAATACAAAAATGGTTTATAATGAGAAAAAAATCATTTAATCCGTAAAATCTGTGGCTAAAAAATTAGAACCAAAACAAATAAGAAAACTTTAATAAATCTGCTATACGCCACTAAATCAAAAATTAGTAATTTTGAAATTCGAAGTTCAAAAATGAAATAATTATGAAATATCATCAAATAAACAGTGGTCTTTTTGTAAAAAACCGCAAAAAGTTCATGGCAGAAATGAAACCTAATTCTGTTGCCGTGTTCAATTCAAATGACATTTACCCAGTTAGTGCCGATAGTACTTTACCTTTTGCTCAACACAGAGATATTTTTTATCTAAGTGGTGTTGACCAAGAAGAAAGTGTATTGCTTTTGTTTCCAGATGCGCCTTATGAGCACCAAAGAGAAATGCTTTTCTTGAGAGAAACCAACGATCATATCGCAGTTTGGGAAGGCGAAAAATTGACTAAAGAACGTGCTTTTCAGGTTTCTGGAATTAGAACGGTTTATTGGTTACAGGATTTTCATAAAATTTTGAACGAAATGATGACGTATGCCGATACGATGTACATCAATACCAACGAACATTACCGTGCGACTGTTGAAACAGAAACTCGTGAAGCTCGTTTTGTAAAATGGTGGAAAGAGCGTTATCCAGCACACAATGTCGCGAAAAGCAACCCGATTTTACAAAGACTTCGTTCTGTAAAAGAAAGCGAAGAAATCGATTTGATTCAGCACGCTTGTGATATTACAGAAAAAGGTTTCCGCAGATTATTAGGATTCGTGAAACCAAATGTTACAGAATACGAAATCGAAGCTGAATTGGCTCACGAATTCATCAGAAACCGTTCTAAGGGTTTTGCTTACACACCAATTATCGCTTCTGGAAACAACGCGAATGTTTTGCATTATATCGAAAACAATCAGCAATGTAAAGAAGGAGATTTAATTTTGCTTGATGTTGTCGCAGAATACGCAAACTATTCTAGCGATATGACAAGAACAATTCCTGTTTCTGGACGTTTTACAGATCGCCAGAAAGCAGTTTACAATGCGGTTTTAAAAGTAAAAAATGAAGCTACTAAAATGCTTACTCCAGGAACGCTTTGGAAACAATATCATGTTGAAGTAGGTAAAATCATGACTTCTGAATTGCTTGGTTTAGGATTAATTGACAAAGCCGATGTTCAGAACGAAAATCCAGAATGGCCTGCTTACAAAAAATACTTCATGCATGGAACGTCTCACCACTTAGGACTTGACACGCATGATTACGGATTGCTTCATGAACCAATGAAAGCGAATATGGTTTTCACGGTTGAACCAGGAATTTACATTCCGGCAGAAAAATTCGGAATTCGTTTAGAAGATAACGTTGTGGTTCAGGAAAAAGGAGAACCTTTTAACTTGATGCGCAACATTCCGCTTGAAGCTGACGAGATTGAAACTTTGATGAATGAATAGATAAACAAGAGGCTGTCCAATATTTTCGGACAGCCTTTTTTTATTAAGCCCCAACGGGGCTAACTATTTATAGAAATTCAATCATGCAGATGCAAAAGAGCTCCAGTGGAGCGAAATATAATAGAATGGTCAAAAACATGTGTCGCTCCTCTGGAGCTTTATCGTTCTATAATAAATAGAATTTCTATAAATATCTGGCTTCTCCGAAGCCTAAACAGATTAAAAGCTTAATGATGAATAGACAAAAAGGAAGCCCTTAATAAAAATATTAAGGGCTTTCTTTTATTATATAAATCCGTTAATTATCCGATTTTTGAAATCTGAAGGTCTAATTGAAATTTGCCATCAGCTTCGTTTCCGTTAATTAGTTCGAAAAGTTCTAATGCTCTTCTTGCATTTTTCTCTTCTTCTCTTTGCTCAGCTACATACCACATCATAAAATCTTCTGTAGCGTAGTCATTTTCAGCTCTACATTTTGCAATTACTTTATTGATTGCTTGAGTAACTGCAATTTCGTTTTGTAAAGCAATTTCGAATACTTCTCTAAAAGAAGCAAATTCTTGCTGTACTTCTGGAACAGATGGCGTAACTGCAATCCCTCCCATGTCTGTAATATATTTGAAAACTTTTAGAAAATGCTCTCTTTCTTCTTCGGCTTGCTTGTATAAGTAAGATGCTGTATTTGCATAACCGTTTCTATCTAACCATGCAGCCATAGCTAAATATTTATTAGAAGCGTCGCTTTCTATTTTTGCCTGTAAGTTCAATATATTTTCGATTCCTTCAACTAATGAAGTACTTGTTCTTAGTAAATCTTTCATAACCTTTAATTTTTATACGTGTAAAATTACAAAAATTAAAGGAGGCATCTGTAACTGCTTGAAAATTTGGATTTAATCTAAGTAAGAATCTAAATAAGCTCTACATTAACAATATTGCAAAGCATAGAATGCAATGTAAGGGTAAATTTTGTTCCGTTAAGTAAATCTCTCAACTGCACTATTTCGCAGATAGTAAGATTTCTAGAGAAATTTCTTTTGGTAGTTTCAATCAGCTGTGCATCCGACTGATCAGACAAGTCATAAAGCATGTTAAGAATATCAACACTATTAACCTTTCTTTGAAAAATCAAAAAATCTTGAATTTTATAACTTGACACTGTATCAACAAAATTGATGATTATACTATTGGTCAAATCACATTGGTAACTGTATCCTTTTTCGGTTTCAAATAATACTTTGGTGGTCAAATCACTAACTAATGCCATTCTGATAAAATATAATAACGGTGCAAAAATATAGAATTTAAAGTAATTAAACACATAATTAAGACTAATTTAAAATAACAAAATTACTTAATGTTCTTAAAAACAGCTATAGTGCATAAAAAAATGTAACGTTTTAAAGGATCATAAGTCTAATTTTAAAAACAAATAACTAAGAAATCATGCAAGCACACGAAATAGATTATCAGATTTTTGGAGAAGAAATGCAGTATGTTGAAATAGAACTAGACCCACAGGAAATTGTAATTGCCGAAGCTGGAAGTTTTATGATGATGGAAAACAACATTCAAATGGAAACTATATTTGGAGACGGTTCTCAGCAACAAGGATCAGGTTTGTTTGGAAAACTTTTAAATGCAGGCAAAAGAGTACTTACAGGCGAAAGCTTATTTATGACAGCATTTTTAAACCAAGGCAACACCAAAAGCAAAGTTTCTTTTGCATCACCATATCCTGGAAAAATTCTTCCAATTGATTTAACAGAATTTCAAGGCAAATTCATCTGTCAAAAGAGTTCGTTTTTATGCGCTGCCAAAGGCGTTTCTGTTGGGATAGAATTCTCGCAGAAATTAGGACGCGGTTTATTTGGCGGTGAAGGTTTTATCATGCAGAAAATCGAAGGAGACGGAATGGCATTTGTACATTCTGGCGGAACAATGGCTAAAAAAGTTTTGGGTCATGGCGAAGTTCTAAAAGTAGATACAGGTTGTATTATTGGTTTTACCAAAGATGTAGATTATGATATTGAATTTATTGGTGGCATCAAGAATTCTATTTTCGGGGGCGAGGGATTATTTTATGCCACTTTAAAAGGTCCTGGAACTGTTTACATACAATCACTTCCATTCTCAAGATTGGCTGATCGTATTATTGCCTCGGCACCAAGATCAGGCGGAAACAGCCGAGAGGAAGGCAGTCTTCTTGGCGGATTAGGAAATCTTTTGGATGGGGATAATAGATTTTAATTTAGAATGGCTTTCATTTCTGAAAGCCATTTTTTTCTTATTTCAAAACCGTAATGTTATAAATAAATTTATAGCTATTTTAAAGATTTCCCAATTAAATCAAGACATCACGATATTTTAGTTCAGCTTTCTTAACTTTGTGCCTCAGAACAAAAAAATCTTTCATTTTGAAAACTCTTTTATATAAAAACACTAAAATATCATACTCAGATTCTGGAACTGGAAACACAATAGTTTTTCTTCACGGCTTTCTGGAAAACAAAAAAATGTGGAAAGATTATATTGATTTTTTCTCAGAAAAATATCGTGTCATTACAATCGATTTATTAGGTCATGGTGAATCTGAGCCATTAGGTTACGTTCACGAAATGGAAGATAATGCCAATGCAATAAATGAAGTTTTGGAAAATCTGAAAATTGAAAAAGCTACAATTGTTGGACATTCGATGGGTGGTTATGTTGGTTTGGCTTTCGCCGAATTATATCCAAAGAAAATTCAAAAATTAGTTTTGCTAAATTCAACTTCTAGAGAAGATAGCGCCGAAAAAAAATTAAACCGAACAAGAGCCATAAAAGCCGTAAAACAAAATTATATAAGTTTTGTAAGTTTGGCAATTGCCAATTTATTTAGCGAAAATAACAGAACAAGATTAGCCGAACAAATTGAAAAAGTAAAAGAACAAGCGCTTAAAACTCCGTTACAGGGAATTGTCGCTTCTTTGGAAGGAATGAAAATAAGAAAAGACAGAGAATGGCTTTTAAAAGAAAAACGTTTCCCTGTTTTATTGATTCTTGGAAAAAAAGATCCTGTTTTAAATTACAACGAAACCATTTCTCAAATTGAAGACACAACTGCAGAATTAGTTTCTTTTGAAGATGGCCACATGAGCCAGATTGAAAACAAAGAAGAATTGAAAACAGTTTTACAACATTTCTTTGAATAAAAAACCAAACATTAAAATTCAAAAAAGGCCATTTCTAACCTAGGGTTGAAATAGCCTTTTTCTCATTCTTGGGGGCAAAATATCGTTATAACTTTGAAGTAATGTCTTTCTTGTATTTAGATAAAGTCGCTCTTGTTAAACCAAGATTTGCTTTAGTAGAATCTACTGCTAAGTAGATAAAGTATCTTCCATCTTCAGAAACATCAATAATGTGAATCTGATCTGTAAGTGTAATTAAAATATCATTAATTTTTTGATTTAATCCTAAGGCTCTAAGCGCATTTAATTTAGCTTTTACAACTTCTAAATTATATGCAGAAGCCAATTCTGGATCAAAATCAGATTTTACTGTTAGAGAGCAATAAGACATTCCTGTTTCAACTTCTGTAACCGAAACAGCAATAAATCCGTTAATATTTTCTTTTAAATCGTTTTGAAAATTTTGTAAAAAATCTGACATGTGTATTAAAATATTTGGTTTTTAAATTAGTTGTTAAAAATAGAATCCATTTTTCTTAGCAATAATCCCATTTTACTTAAATCTTTAGAAAGCAACGCGATGCAATTATCATCTTGATTTTTGCTTGCTACAACAATTCCGTCGTTATTTTTAATCATAACCTGCTTAAGATCTCCATTGTTAACGTCTTCAGACATTTCAAGGCACATCTTTAAAATCATTCCGATCATTGCTTGCAACATTCCCGTCATATTCTAAATTAACAGACTCGTTTAAGACGCCATCAATATTAAAACTCAGTCCAGACTCTGCGCCAGTCTCTTCTACTAGTGTTTGTAAATCAATCATATTCTTTTATTTGTCATGTTTTTGGAAGCGCCAAAGATATTTTAATATTAGTAATTGTAAGCTAAACACTTGTTAAAAAAAGATGCAGTATAACGTACTGACGCACTTTTATTTATCACTTAATTAATGTTGTTTTTTTGCAAAAAATCTGCAAAAAATCTTAACATAAAAAGTAAATAATACTAAAAACGTAACATTTTACTTAACAAAACTCATTTCTAAAATTAACATTTGCAGATTGTTGCATTTGACAAAAGTTTTTATATAGCTTTGCAAAAAAAATTTATCAAAATGAAAACTGTTGACGAATTACGCTTTGATTTAAATGTAAAACTGGAGAAGTTTAGAAGATTTCGTATTGAAAACGGACACATTAACAACACGACTTCTGAAGAAAAATCTAAGAAAGGTTTCTTCAAAAAAATATTCAGCTAAAAGCATCAAAAAAAGCCGAATTTGTTTGAAACAAATTCGGCTTTTTCATTGGTTATATGCGACTTAACTGCATTTAAAATTTTGAAAGCGACTGTATTTCATATTATACTTCGTTTATTTCAAGCGGCAATAACCATATCTTTTCAATAAGAATTTTCTTTAATTTGATTCGTTGGAATTCCATTCCTTTTTAAAGACAAATCAATAAAAAATCGCTCAAAAAACTTACGTCTTAATTGATTAAAAAATTATCCACCTTATCCCCAAAAACACTCTTTCTTTCAAAATACCACTTTCTAGTTTTTTGATTTTAAAGAAATTTAAACATAATAAACAAATATCAACTTCCACTTTTGTTTATCGCCTCATTAAAAAAAGCACACAAAAAGGAACACCACTCAAAATAAACCAATTACATCAAAAAAATAACTTGTAAAATTAACTGATTTCAAAATATTGCATTTTACAAAAAGCAGACTTATATTTTTTCTTCAAAAGGGATATTAATATCAAAAATCTCCGCTAACAAATTGGCTATTTCTTCCAGATAAGAGTTTAAGATTTGAGGCGTCACTATGACATCTAGATCTTTTTCTTCTTTAAAGCCAAAAGGCAAAAATCCCGATTTGAGGTTTTTGAATGAAATAATTCCAACTTCTATCGGAAGTCCGCCCGCTTCTTTCTCAAACATGAAAGCATAAGCCAAAACCTGAATAATTTTATCGTTTTTAATCTCCTGCGTCAATCCGTTCCAAGTTTTCAACACAACGCTAGCCTTTTCTACTTTTCCAGTCTTATAATCAATAATTCGAATTTTGCCATCTCGACGCTCTATACGGTCGACATTTCCTTTAATTAAAACAGGAAATGGCAATTTTGGATGGACAAACTCACGTTCAAAAGTTTGTTCTAAAGCGACAATCTGAATCGCTTCATTATTTTTAACCGATTCTAATTCCATTTTCAAGAAATTAGAGACGTTTCTTTTTGCCACTTCAAAAGCCAGAAGATTACGTCCTTTCTTGATTTCTCCTTCTTTATAAACCAACTTAAATTGCTTAAGAACTTCGTCATCCAGCAACTTAAAGCAATTTGAAAGATCATTCTCAGAAATAAACTTCCCAATAAAAGGTTCATACAATGCTTTTAAAGTCTCATGAATAATAGTCCCTAAAGTATTCAACGCAATGTTTTCTTCAACTTCTTCAACTTCACGAATTCTTAATATCTTCTGAAAATAAAATTCAATTGGATTCCGAATATAACTAGTCAAAGCCGACGGAGAAAACCCATTAACAGCAATTTCTTTCAAACGCTCCATCACCAAATCAGACTTTGGAACAGAAATAGGCTCATAAGCCGTATTTGGGAGATCCGGATTATAAATATCAAACGTAATATTATGCTGTGATTTCTTTTCGACTTCTAATTGCGTTATAAAACGGCTTCGCTCTCCTGCATCCAATCCGTCATTTTCCGTATTATAAATCAAATAGATATTTTTAGCCCTTTGCAATAAATGATAAAAGTGATAGGTATAAATCGCATCTTTCTCTTTAAAAGTTGGAAGCCCTAGCTCTCTTTTTACATCATAAGGAATAAATGAATTCTGCGATTTTCCAGCTGGAAATTTACCTTCATTCATAGAAGTTATAATTACAGTCTCAAAGTCCAAAACACGGCTTTCTAAAACTCCCATAATCTGCAAACCACGCAACGGTTCACCTTCAAAAGACACTTCGGCCAAATCTATAATTTGCTTATAAATCGAATGAAGCGTATCAATATTATCAATATGATGATGTTTAGAATAGTAATTTATAAGTTTATTAATTACTTTAAAAACTCCATAAACAAAAGCTTTCGCAATTTTTTCTTCTTCGTTATCATTACTAAAATGATCTTTAATTGCAATTAATAAAGCAGAAATGTTTTTTAAAACCGCAACAGACCCATTTATCCATTTTTCAAACAACAAATCAAAGAAACTCGAAGGCTCAGGATGAAGTTCTAAAATTTTCTGATGAGTAATAAAAGTATAATTGTTTTCTTTAATAATTCTTACTAATCTATGCGCATTTGCATAAGGCTCAACCAACGGATGAGTTAAAATATCAAGTACATCTTTATAATAAAAAACATAACTGCCGCCTTTTCGAGAAAGGGCATTGGTATGCATTTTAAATAATTTGGCAACAAAAATCTGCGACGGATTGTTCTTTCCAGAATATCCCATTGTAATGTTTAAAGCCCCAACAGATGAAGGAAGCGAATACAAAACAGGAACCAATAAATTCTCTTCACCAAGCACAACGGCAACTTTATCTAACGAAGCTTCTGGATTTTGATCAATTAAATTTTCGATAATACTACCCGCTAATTTTGCTTGCCCAATTGTTTTTGGAGTTCCGATAACTTGAATATTTTTTGACTGTGAAAAATCATCCACAATCCATTCAAAAATATTTGACTTATAATGCTTCCAACTTTCTTTAAAACGTCTCAAAAAAAGTCCAGCATCATGATATGGATCATTAAGAAAAGCTTGATCAGCATCCCAATAAATTCGGGCTTGATCTAAAGCTAATAAATCGTTGCACGATTTTTTCTTCTGCTGCATTTAAAGCGTTGAAACCCGCAAAAATAAAAGTACGTTTTCCAATAGTGTTCGAAAAATGATTGAGATTATTTACCGCTTCTCTGTAAATCAAACCTTGATATCCAATTGACTTAAACAACAAATGACTGTACAGTGACTCGTAGTACAACGGAAGTAACTTCCAAAAATCAATATAATTTTCAAGAAGTTTAGTTTTTTGATCTACTTCTAGCCCCCATCTTTTTATATCTTCAATATCTTTTAAATAAGAGAGAACATGCGATGGATCTAAAAGATAGCGATCAATTTCATTAAAATCTTGCAAAAGGGTCTTTGCCCAATTTGCAAACAGCTCAAAAGATTGCTGATGCTTCTGCTCTGTAATTGATAAATAAACTTCGTAAAACTCAAACAACAGCTCTATCGAATCAACTGAACGTATTGAAGCTACATCTTGAACAAAATCTTCAATACTTGTAATCTCTGGAGCAATAATAGTCTTCGAAGTCTCTTTTTTAAGAGCTTCAATCAAAAAAACTTTTGCTCTTTTATTCGGAAGTATTATTGTTATTTCAGAGAGTTTCTCTGCAAAGTCCTGAATTACAACAGAGGCAATTTTTTGAAGAAAAGAAGTATTTACCATAGGATAAAAATAAAAAAAGCCATTCAATTAAGAATGGCTTTTCATGTTTATTTAGAAAACTAATTATAGTTTACCTTGGTATTTAGAACCAATGTGTCTAATTTCAGTTCTTCTGTTTTGTGCTTTACCTGCAGCAGTTTTGTTACTTGCAACTGGTTGGCTAGAACCAAATCCTTTAGCTTCTAAGTTTTCTGGGTTAACACCTCTTTCAACTAAAGCGTTTAATACAGCGTTAGCTCTATCTTCAGAAAGTTTTTGGTTAACTTTAGCAGAACCTGTACTATCTGTGTGTCCTTCGATAGAGAATTTCGCGTTTGGATAGTTTTTAAGGATTTCTTTAATAGCATCTAATCTAGCTGGAGTTTCTTTGTCACCAGTTTTGAAAGTAGCTTTTCCTGAGTTGAAGTAGATTGCTCTAGCTTGAACTTTAAGATCTTCTAATGCAGCAGAAGTTACTTCTGGACATCCTCTGTTACTTGCAGGACCTGGAACTGTAGGACAGTCATCATCTTTATCAGCAACACCGTCTTTATCAGCATCTAAGAATGGGCAACCACCGTTTTCTTTAGGACCAGCAACTGTAGGACATTTATCGTCTTTATCAGCGATTCCGTCACCGTCAGTATCAGGACAACCTTTTAAAGCGACTAAACCAGCAACATCTGGACAAGCGTCATCTTTATCAGCAATTCCGTCTCCGTCTGTATCAGGACATCCGTTTAATGCGACTAAACCAAATACATCTGGACAAGCGTCAGAAGCATCAACGATTCCGTCACCGTCAGTATCAGGACATCCGTTGAATTGTTTTAAACCAGCAACATCTGGACAAGCATCGTCTTTGTCGTAGATTCCGTCTCCGTCAGTATCTTTACCTCCGAATTTGAAAACTAAACCTGCAGTGTGTTGGAAGTGAGATGGAGCATCTGGAGTTCCAGAAGCATCTTGTCTATCACCACTAACAGCCCATTTGTATCTTGTAGCTAACTCAAGACCAATAGCATCAGTAAACCAGAAAGTAACACCAGCACCTGGGTTAACAGTTCCATAGCTACTATCTCCGAAGAAAGTATAACCACCACCAACAGATAACGAAGGATCAATCACTTTAGATTTGATTAATTCTTGGAAGCTATATTTGATAGTAGCATCAATTCCGTAGTACATTAAGTCACCAGGATTAGTAACAACGTTACCTCTACCATCATGCCCTGGAGCAGCTGGATTAAAAGTAACATATTTATCAATTTTGTTTACAGATCCTTGTAAACCAACTGAGAAACCGCTACCTACGTATCTAGACACACCAATGTAAGATAAAGAAGGTAAAATGTTCCAGTTGTCTTTTACAGCGAATGGCTGAGAGAAGTGCTGATCGAAAAATCCACTACCAGCACCTGAACTTGTTCTAGTATCCACAGCATTAACTCCGAAAGAGATCGCCCATGGATTGTTACTGTCTTGCGCGTGAGCATTTAAACCCATCGCCATCAATACAGCAACTAAAAGTTTGTTAAGATGTTTCATACTTAATTTTTTTAATTACAATTTAGTTAATTACAAGCAAAAGTAACACCAAATTTTTTAAATACAAAATGAAATGTTAAAAAAAACCTACAAAAATTTAACAGAAGTGGTAATTATATAACTTTTAACATTTTACCGACAACTGTGAAGGCATTTATAGCTTTGTCCAAATGTTCTTTTTCATGCGCCGCAGATAGCTGTACTCGTATTCTAGCCTTATCTTTCGGAACCACTGGAAAGAAAAATCCAATAACATAAATTCCTTGTTCCAAAAGTTCGTTTGCCATTGTCTGAGATAATTTTGCATCGTATAACATAACTGGAACAATTGCAGAATCTCCATCAATAATATCGAAGCCTGCTTTTTTCATACCTTCTTTAAAATAGTTGGTATTCCATTCTAATTTATCACGAAGTGTTGTGTCTCTTTCCAATAATTCAAATACTTTTATCGAAGCGCCAACAATAGCCGGAGCCAATGAATTTGAAAACAAGTAAGGTCGAGATCTCTGACGTAATAACTCAATAATTTCTTTTTTTGCAGTAGTATATCCTCCCATTGCTCCACCTAAAGCTTTTCCAAGAGTCCCTGTTATAATATCTACCCTTCCCATTACTCCTTTTGCTTCAAGAGTTCCTTTTCCAGTTGCCCCAATAAAACCAGCGGCATGACATTCATCTACCATTACCATTGCATCGTATTTATCAGCAAGATCACAGATTTTGTCTAGTGGCGCTACTAATCCGTCCATAGAAAAAACTCCGTCAGTAACAATCAATTTAAAACGAGCTCCAGCTTCGTTTGCTTTTATCAACTGCTGCTCCAAGTCTTCCATATTATTATTTTCATAACGATATCTAGCGACTTTACATAAACGAACACCATCTATAATAGAAGCGTGATTTAAGCTATCTGAAATAATTGCATCATTCTCTCCCAACAAAGGCTCAAAAACACCTCCGTTTGCATCAAAGGCTGCGGCATATAATATAGTATCTTCTGTACCATAAAAATCAGCAATCTTTTTCTCTAATGTTTTATGAATATCTTGTGTGCCACAAATAAATCGAACAGACGACATTCCGAAACCATGCGTATCCATTGCATCTTTTGCTGCTTGCACCACTTCTGGATGCGATGAAAGTCCTAAATAATTATTAGCACAAAAGTTCAACACTGTTTCTCCTGTTGAAATTGTGATTTCTGCACCTTGAGGAGAAGTAATAATACGCTCCTTTTTAAAGATTCCATTTTCTTCAATTGTCTGCAATTCTTTTTGCAGATGTTCTTTTATTTTACCGTACATTTTTTATTTATTTAAAACGTTAAATATTAACAGCTTAACCAAAATTCAGCTTCGCTTTTTCTTTAACATCTGATTAATTTTTTCACAAATTTACCACCTCAATTTCTGTCCCAATGTATACCAAAGCCTTTTTCAAAACTGCATATCCCAAATCTTCAATTGCATCTTGATATTCCTGAATCTGCTGTTGATATTTTGCATTTACAGCACCTGTTTTATAATCTAACAAATAGGCTTGTTTATTTTCTAAAAAGACAACTCGATCTGGCTTTAAAATTCTCCCTTCTTTCTGAACAATCGTCTGCTCATTCAAAACCGTATCTTTTCCATCAAAACAAACATTTAGTTCTGGATGATTCACAATTTCTCTCAAAGTTTGCAATACTTGATCTACTTGATCGTAAGTTATCAAACCGTTTTCAATAGCTTTAGTTACCGCCAAATCAACATCTGTTTTATCTTTAACAAAAGCCAAAATTTCATGAACAATATTTCCGTACGAAATAGCTTCCTGCTGATGCGTTCCCCACATTAAAGCTTCGCGTTGTGCAATTTTAATATTTTTCGGATTTAAAACTTCCCTGACAACAGGAATCGATTTAACTGTATCGACTGTTCTCGTGATTTTTGATAGCCTAGTTTCATTTCCAAATTCATAACTCAATTTTTCTTCCTCGTAAACCCCTTCATGAATCAAAAATTTAATAAAAAAAGAAGCCATGTTGTTCGGATATTCGCCATCACTTTTAGCTTTTAATGATTGAGAAATCACATATAATTGTTCTTCGGCACGCGTTAGCGCCACATACAACACATTTATATTATCTAAAAGCTCTTCTTGTTTTTTCAAATTAAAAACTGCCGAGGCACTTTCTCCAAAACTTTCAACCGCACTGCTATTATCAACCAAAGCTTTTGGAACTCCTAAATCTATTTCTTCAGTATCGAGCCACAACTTATCTTTTGGCTTTCGGTTATAATCTTCATCTGCAAAAGGCATAATTACAACCGGAAACTCTAATCCTTTAGATTTATGAATCGTCATAATACGAACTGCATTATTTCCTTCTGGAGACGGAATGCTAAATTTATCCGAATTTTTATCCCAGAAAATCAAAAAGTCTGCAACTCCAGATTGATTCCGAATATCTCTTTCTAAAACAATATCCAGAAAAAACTGCACATAAGCATTTCCTTCAGACAGAAGAATAAATTTAGAAATAATGATTTCAACAGCCTCATATAAAGATTTCTTCCGAACATCTTCAAAAGAAAAAGAAACATCAAAAGTCACAAGCCATTCTTCAAATTCTTTTTCAAATCTATGATTCATTCCCAATGCAATGAAATCATGAACCGGCATAGACAAGTCTTTTGTTGAAGAAAGGAAATGCAAAAAGTTAGCTTTCGACTCTAAGTCGGCGCTATTATTTAAATACCGAAGAAGATGAATTATAAAACGAACTTCTGATGCATTCTGAATCATTAAAGTTTCTGAAGAAAGAAGCGGAACGCCTTGCTCGGTCAAATAATTTGCAACCGCAATTCCTTGATCTCTTTTTCTCGTCAAGATTACAATATCTTTATATTCAAAACCCTGCTTAACGACTTCTCTGATCGTATTTAAAGTTGCTAAGACATACAAATCTGATTTCTCTACAACTTCTTCGTCATCTATAAATTCATTTTTCTCGGCAATTGGAAGAAAAGAAATATTCACATACCCCCCTTTTTTCGAATTCGTATTTTGGAAGCTGTGATTTTCGTATAAATCCTTATAATCTGCATTTGTAAATTCAGCCGAAATTAATTGGAAGAAAGCATTATTAAATTCAATAACCTCACTATAACTTCTATAATTGGTATCTAAATGCTTCACTTTTTTTTCGTGATGAAAAAAAGCGACTTCTTCTTTACTTAACTCGATAAACTGTTCTGCTTTTCCTCCGCGCCAACGATAAATTGACTGTTTCGGATCTCCAACAATCATCAAAGTTCCTTTGTTACCATAATCATCCAAACCAGAAAGTGAATTATCAATAAGCGGAATCAAGTTCTGCCATTGCATTTCTGATGTATCTTGAAATTCATCAATAAAGAAATTGCGATAACGCTCACCTAAACGTTCATAGATAAAAGGCGCTGGCTGATTCTGAATTTCGCGATGAATAATCGCATTGAATTCTGAAATCGATAAAACATTTTGTTCCGACTGAATTTTAGCAAGTTCATTACTCACCGTATTCAGTAAAGAAAGCGGAGTTATGTTTTTTAAGAAAGCCTTATAAAAATCTCTTTTTTCGAAATTTTGATAAACCTCTTTTAATATCTGAAGCAATTCTGGAATAATATTTTTGATTAACGCTCGGTCTTTTGCCGTTTTGTTAATTGCAATATCATCAAACTCATGAAAGGTTTTATTTTTTGGATTGAATTTTCCGCTTCGAATACTTTCCAAATGATTTGGAAAAGTTCCTCTTGAAAATGATTTTGGGTCAATTCCGTTTTTATCAATTAATTCAATTGCTTTCGTTGCAAGACCTTCATTTTTTTCTTCCAGTTCTTTGCAAAGCGCCTGCATTTTCTTTTTAATTTCAACAAACTCTCCGATTGTTTTATCTTGAAAATGCAAAATTTCATTTCTATTATTTTCATTCAAAACCAATCTTCCTGTGTCGAGAATTTCTCGAGAAACATCCCAACTTTTGTCATCATCGGTTTTTTCCATTGTAAAATCGATAAGCAATTTGGTCAATGTTTCGTCTTCTCCTGCTTGAGCAATAATTGCATCAACAGCCTCAACCAATAAATTTTCGGTATCCAGAGTAACTTCAAAAGTCATCGGAAGATTTAAATCGTGCGCAAAAGCACGAATAACTTTATGGGTAAATTTATCAATGGTAGAAATATCAAAAGCCGCATAATTATGAATTAAGTGCTTAATGATCTGCTGCGATTTGGTTTTAATTTTAATGATTGAAAGCCCAGTATCGCGTGACAAATCTTCCATCAAATCAGCTGCTTTCGGAGACGGATCGTCTTTTGCAAATTCAGACAAATTCCCAACAATACGGCTTTTCATTTCATGAACCGCTTTGTTGGTAAAAGTAATTGCTAAAATATTTCGATATGCATCGTTTTTTGGAGAAGAAAGAATAATCTTTAAATATTCTTTAACCAAAGTATACGTCTTTCCTGATCCTGCAGAAGCATCATAAATAGAAAAAGACGGACTTTGCATGGTTTTGATTTTTTATATCGTAAAAATAGCACTTCTAGCGCAGTATTAATTAAAAAATCAAATAAAATTGAGAAATCGATAAAATTAGTGTTTTGGAAAAGCTCTTTTGTTGAAAACCAAAAGTATACCTACACCAGTAGAAATTGCCACATCGGCAATATTAAAAATTGCATTGAAGAATGCAAAATGTTTTCCTCCAAATATTGGCAACCAACTTGGAAGCTCACCTTCCCAAATAGGAAAGTAAAACATATCTACAACCAAACCATGAAACCACGTACCATATGGAGTTGGAGAAAAAATAGTTGCTAAGTTATGTGTGCTGTCATCAAAAATAACTCCGTAGAAAACAGAATCGATAATATTTCCAGCCGCTCCTGCGAAGATTAATGCAATAGTCGCTATCAGATAATTTGAATGACGCTTTTTTACTGAATCAGAAAGCCACCATCCAATTCCAACAACAGCAAAGATTCTGAAAACGGTCAAGATTAGTTTTCCGTATTCACCTGGTATTTTTGTACCCCAAGCCATTCCTTCATTTTCAATAAAATGAATTCTAAACCAATCAGCAATTACAACTTCTTCGCCTAAAACAAAATTTGTTTTGACATAAATTTTAGAAAGCTGATCAACAATTAAAACTAAGAATATAAGGAAATACGCTTTTCGTAATGACATTTTATAATTTTTTGATGGGCAAAAATAACAATTTAATCAAAAAAAACGCTCCTAAAGGAGCGTTAATTCTTTTGTAACAAACTAAACAAGTTTATCTGCTAATCTAAACCTGATGAAGTTTACTTTTTTACGGCAGCTTTAGCTGGTGTCTTTGGACTGTCGGAAAAAAATTCTGAAATAGATTTAAATATTCCCTTGCTTTCTTTTCCGCCGCCAACTTCTTAGCTTCTCCCTTTTTTACATCAGCTTTAAACTTAACGCGCAGTTTTTCAAATTCTTTCATTCTGCGCTCTACATCAGAGTTTACTTCTTTGAATTTCAATACTTTAGCCATAATGTAAGTTTTTTGTAGTAAATAATTTAAATTATTACTGATTTGGTACTACAATGATACATAATTTAATTTATATTTGTTAATAAAAATTAACACTTGTTTAGGTTAAACAGCAATTAATTTTTAAATCCAAATTCCAAATGAACTGAATTTAACATTCATCCCAAAATCCTACAAAATCATGAATGAAATCACAACTACCCTAAATGACTTTCTTGTCAGCACAAAATCTACAGCGACTTTAATTTTAAATGGAAAAGGCAAACTCATTACCTCACTGAATTTAGACTATGGAGATAGTATCGCCGCAATGAGCGCGACAATTTTATCTATGAGCGAAAAATTCTTACTTGATTTAGAAAAAGGCTCTTTAAAACAATTGTACTTAAAAAGCGCCGAAGGCGTTATCGTTGGAAACAAAATAAGCGGTTCCAATTTCATTGTTGCTTTTTCTCGAGAAGGAAGCAACCTTGCATTATTGATGCGTTCTACAGAAGAAGTTTCTGCTGAATTAAGCAAAAATTCATTATTGAAATAACAATAAATTCTATTAACAAATAACCCAAATGAACTATGAGTAATGATTTTTTAAACGTGTTTTTAAATGAAATGAAAACAAACGTGAACGGCTTTATCGCTGTAGCAGTAACTGAAATTGAATCTGGATTAAGTTTTGGAAATTTAACTATCGACCCTAGTTTTGACCCTGAACTTGCGTGACTTATAACCTAGAGGTTGTAAAAGCTAAACTAAGTGCTGTAAAAGCATTAAACTTAAACCAGGATATCGAAGATATTTTGATTACACTTTCTAATCAAATTCATATTATCGACATTTCTCCAAACAAAAAGTTCATGATTTACTTGGCCGCAGATGCTTCAAAAGCTAATCTGGGTATGACAAGAGCTATTTTAAGAAAACACAAAGCTGACGTTGAAAAAAACCTAGCATAATTTTTCTTAAATTTTATCCATTACAAACCGTCTTAATTCAAGACGGTTTTTTTATAGCTTATAATGAATGAAAGTAAAACAAACGAAATTGTTCTTACAAAAATCAATACCGCATTTTTAATTTTATTTTGATTAATTATAAACAATTTCTTTCAAAGTACAAATTCACTAGTAAACTAGCTCATAGTTAAACATTAAACAAAAAAAGCGCTCCATAAAGGAGCGCTTTTTTATTACATATTTCTACGCAATCTTATCGTTGCAAGTTTTTAGCTTCGATACTCATTGTTGCATGAGGAACGATTTTAAGCCTTTCTTTGCTAATTAATTTACCTGTTACTTTGCAGATACCGTAAGTTTTATTTTCCACACGGAATAAAGCATTTTTTAAGTCACGAATGAATTTCTCTTGTCTGATAGCCAACTGAGAGTTTGCTTCTTTAGACATGGTCTCACTTCCTTCTTCAAAAGCTTTAAAAGTTGGAGAAGTATCGTCAGTTCCGTTATTCAAATCGTTCATATAGGCACTTTTGATCAAATCAAGATCTTCTTGTGCTTTTTTAATTTTTGCTTGGATTATTTCTTTGAACTCTGCTAAATCTGCATCTGAGTATCTAATAATTTCATCTATCATTTTCTACTATTTTGAAATTAATATAATGGTTCTAATGTCATCAAACTCAATTTCTGTGCCGTTTTCTAAAACGTCAGCAAAAACTAGTTCATCTGTTAATGTTTCAGACTTAATATAGTCTTCATTTTTTGAAACTGCATCTTCTAAAATACCGTCTCGTTTTATTTGAACTTTAATCTTATCCGTAACCTCAAATCCTGAGTCTTTACGAATGTTTTGTATTCTATTAACTAATTCTCTAGCGATACCTTCATTTTTTAATTCTTCGGTAAGAGTAATATCAAGCGCAACTGTTATTCCGTTTGAATTAGCAACCAACCATCCTTCGATATCTTGCGATGTAATTTCCACATCTTCTAATGATAAAGTTACACTATTTCCTGCAATAACAATATCTAGCGTCCCTTGCTTGTCCAGCTGATTGATTTGATCCGCAGAAAAACTTTGTATCTCTTTGGAAATCAACCCCATATCCTTACCAAAACGTGGGCCAAGCGCCTTAAAATTAGGCTTAATTTGTTTTACCAAAATACCTGAAGCATCATCTAAAAGTTCAATTTCTTTAACATTTACCTCAGCTTTTACAAGGTCAGAAATCGCTTCGATTTCAGCACGCTGATTCTCGTCAAGTACTGGAATCATTACCTTTTGCAAAGGTTGACGAACTTTTATCATCTCTTTTTTACGTAGTGACAACACCAAAGATGAGATCGTTTGCGCCTTCTGCATTTTGCTTTCCAACGTTTTATTAACAAAGTTTTCGACAAATTTTGGGAATTCTGCCAAGTGAACACTAGCAAAATCCTCGGTTCCCGTAGAAGCTATCAAATCTCTGTATAATTTATCCATAAAAAATGGAGCAACTGGAGCGCTTAATTTACTAATGGTAAGCAAACAAGTATAAAGCGTTTGGTAAGTCGCAATTTTATCTTTAGCGTATTCTCCTTTCCAGAAACGACGACGACATAAACGAACGTACCAGTTACTTAAGTTTTCCTGAACGAAATCAGAAATGGCTCTTGTCGCTTTTGTTGGCTCGTAATCTTCATAACATTCGTCAACAAATTTGATTAACGAATGTAATTCAGAAATAATCCACTGATCGATTTCTGGTCTTTCGTTTAACGGAATTTCAGCTTCTTCGTATTTAAATCCGTCGATGTTAGCATATAACGAGAAGAATGAATAGGTATTGTAAAGTGTCCCGAAGAATTTACGTTTAACCTCAGCAATTCCTTCAAGGTCAAACTTCAAGTTATCCCACGGATTTGCATTCATAATCATATACCAACGTGTAGCATCTGGACCGTTTTCTGCAATGGTTTTAAATGGGTCTATGGTATTTCCTTTACTCTTAGACATTTTAATTCCGTTTTTATCCAAAACAAGACCATTTGAAACTACGTTTTTGTACGCTATTTTATCAAAAACCAAAGTTCCGATAGCATGTAAGGTATAGAACCATCCACGTGTCTGGTCTACTCCTTCGGCAATGAAGTTCGCTGGAAAATCTTTGTTATCATCAATTTTTTCTTTGTTTTCAAAAGGATAATGCCATTGTGCATAAGGCATTGCTCCAGAATCAAACCAAACGTCGATTAGATCACTTTCACGCTTCATTGGTTTCCCTGAAGCCGAAACTAAAGTAAGTCCATCAACCACATTTTTGTGTAAATCGATTAAATCGTAATTTGCCTCAGACATATTTCCGATTTCAAATCCTTTAAACGGATTTTCTTTTTGGAAACCTGCTTCGATCGATTTTTCGATTGCATTGTACAATTCTTCAACAGAACCGATAATAACTTCTTCTGTTTTATCTTCTGTTCTCCAAATTGGCAACGGAATTCCCCAATATCTAGAACGAGATAAGTTCCAATCATTAGCATTTTTAAGCCAATTTCCAAAACGTCCTTCACCAGTAGATTTAGGTTTCCAATTGATAGTTTCGTTCAGGTCGAACATTCTATCTTTTACATCGGTTACTTTGATGAACCATGAATCTAGAGGATAGTATAATAACGGCTCGTCTGTTCTCCAGCTATGCGGATAACTGTGCACGTATTTTTCAACTTTAAATGCTTTATTTTCTTCTTTTAAACGAATCGCAATTTCAACATCTACAGATTTCTCTGGAGCTTGTCCTGCATCGTAATATTCGTTTTTAACGTATTTACCAGCTAAATCACCTAAATGTGAAGTGAATTTTCCTTGTAAATCTACTAATGGAACTGGAGTTCCGTTTTCGTCTAAAACCAACATTGGCGGAACTTCTGGTTTTGCTTCTTTTGCCACTTTAGCATCATCTGCACCAAAAGTCGGAGCTGTATGTACAATTCCAGTTCCATCTTCAGTTGTAACAAAATCACCTGCGATTACTCTAAATGCGTTTTCAGCATTTTCATAAGGCAGTACATAAGGCAATAATTGCTCGTAACGAATTTCTACTAAATCCGCTCCTTTTGCTTCGGTTAAAATTTTGTAAGGAAGTTTTTTGTCACCGTTTTTCACATTGTCAAAATCAGCATCGTCTTCACTTAAGAAAAATCCTTTTCCGAATTGTTTTCCAACTAAGTTTTTAGCCAAAACAACATTGATTGGCTCAAAAGTATATTGATTGAAAGTTTTAACTAAAACATAATCGATTTTTGGACCAACTGTCAAAGCTGTATTTGATGGCAATGTCCAAGGAGTTGTCGTCCAAGCTAAAATGTGAATATCTCCAAAACCTTGCAAGAATGAAGGCAAAGTTTCGGGAAGCGTTTTAAACTGTGCTACAATTGTAGTATCAGTTACATCACGGTAAGCTCCAGGCTGATTTACTTCGTGAGAAGATAATCCGGTTCCTGCTTTTGGAGAATATGGCTGAATTGTGTATCCTTTGTACAATAAACCTTTATCATAGATTTGTTTCAAAAGCCACCAAACCGATTCCATGTATTTTGGCTTATAAGTCACATATGGATCTTCCATATCTACCCAATACCCCATTTTTTCGGTCAAATCATTCCATACATCGGTATAACGCATAACGGTTTTTTTACACGCTTCGTTATATTCTTCGATCGAAATTGTTTTACCAATATCTTCTTTTGTAATTCCTAATTCTTTTTCGGTACCCAATTCTACAGGCAAACCGTGAGTATCCCATCCAGCTTTTCTTTTAACCTGAAAACCTTTCTGAGTTTTATATCTGCAAAAAATATCTTTAATCGCACGTGCCATTACGTGGTGAATTCCAGGTAATCCGTTTGCTGAAGGCGGACCTTCAAAAAATACGAAAGGCTCAGCACCTTCGCGAGTTGTCACACTCTTTTCAAATATATTTTCTTTCTTCCAAAAATCAAGAACTTCAGACGCTACAGTTGGCAAGTCAAGTCCTTTGTATTCAGTAAATTTTGTACTCATTTTATCCTTTTCTTAAACGAGGTGCGAAAGTAAGGAATTTTGAGGGAAATAGATAAAAGATAACGGAAAAAAGACCGATTTCGGGAAATTTTGAGTAGATTCCGCAACAAATAATGTTCTTTTTATCTATTTAAGAGAAAACTTCCTTTAAAATCTCTAAAGATTTAGGTTTTTTGAATCCTTCCAAATGAAGACTATAATAATCGATTAGAATTTTCAGAAGAATTTGTCTTTCTAAAACATGAAAGACTTTTTGATCATTATCAAATTTTAATTCCAGTAATTTTTTAAACAAATTGGTTTCATGTTCTGAAAGCACATTTGCTTTTTGAAAAAGTGTAAAAACGCCTTCATTCATTTCAAAAAAAGGCAAATCGATCTCAGAAGTATCGGGATAAAAACCAAGATATTTTGTGATTTCTAAGAGCAGAATTAAATGAAAATTAGAAATTTCATCATGATGATCTAGCCAAGTTAATGCCGTTTCTAAAAAGAGAAATAACTGTTCGTTTTTTTCTTCTTCTTGAATAGAATAATGCAACGATCTCTGAAAGAAACATAACCATTGTACTTTTCACAATATCAGTATGAATAGTCTGAAATGGAACAGCACTTTTTATTTCTTTAAAATTTTCTAAAGTGCCTTTATTTTTGTGAACGGCTTCAATTTCTAAAATCGAAAACGGCTGAAAATAAGCAATTTTCTGACTTGCCTTTCTGCTAGAAAAAGCGTCACGTACAAAATAAGATTTCAGTCCACTGGATAGTGTAAAACATTTTACGATCAAGCTTTTTTCCTGAAATTTTAATGATGAAATTACTATGGCTTTGGTTTTGACTTGCATTTATTTTCTAATTTCTTCAAGTTAAAATCAACAACTTAACTCCGTTTATTAATTCACCACTTTATCAATCTCATTCGCTATTATTTTGGAAGCTACAGGAGACCAATGTGTGTCATCATAAAAATACATGTCTTTCTTAACTTCCAGTTGATCTAAAAGCTTTCTTTTTGAATCTATATAAATATAATCTTTTTTAAGGAAGCCTAAGTATTGAAAAAACAATGGCTTTGGAAAATTTGTTTTATCTAAAATATAATCATAATATAAATCATATTTATCAGGAGCTGGCAAGACTATAAGCTTTACTTTTTTCTCTTAGCTTTTTTGACAAGTCATTTAAAACATTATTTAACTTTATGACTCCTTCCAAATTATTATTTAGCTGAACACCCAACATGTCTTCTTCTGAAAATAATAATTTGGAGGAATTATTGCTGAATAATTTGTTTGTTTTCAGAGTAACATTATACACATTTTTAGACAAATAGTTTTCATCTAAATAAAATCTAAACATCGAAAAAGGAAAAGAGATTGTTTCTCTCGAAAAGAAACCTCCTTTTTCTTTTTTTATCAATGCCTTGTGATTATTTTCCGTTTTATTAAACTCAAACCGCTTTCTTGTTTTAGAAACGTCTATTTTTTTTGAATTGTATACAAATTTTCTCTCAACATTTTCTAAGACTACATATTCAACTTCATATTCTTCAAAAAAATCACTATTCAAAAATTCATACAAAATTTGCAATCTATTCCCCTTAAAGGATGTATCTAAGTGCAAAACAGAATGTTTTTCTGCTAAATAATTTTTGTAACCATAATTACCTTGCCCTGAAAAAGAATCTCCCATGATAAGAATTTTTGCTTTCTTATTTTTTGCCTTTGAAATTTCATTAAAATAAGATTTCCTCTCAAATTCTTTTTGAAAAACACTTCTATATTCCTTAAAAAAAGGAAAGTAACCTACTCGCAATAAATCTGGAGCCGCAAGTGAACTAAAATAAAACGTTGCTGTAATAAGATGAAGAATTATGAAAGGAGATACAAATAAAACGGTTTTCAGGATAATTTTTCTCATACGCTAAAACTGAAAATAAATAAATTGCTGTTGTTCACCACTATACCAAAATATTGCAATAATGATTACAAAATAAAAAGCATATCTAAATAAAGGCTTCCATCTTAGCCCCAATTTTGCTATCGCAAATTGATTTTCTCTACCCAACCATTCAACAACTATAAAAACAAACAAAAGAAGAAATAATACGTTCTTAAAATCATCACCATCATATTTAACAGAAGTAAACAATGAACTTGAAAATATTTTGGAAATATAGCTTACAGCATGCTTCAAACTATCTGCTCTAAAGAATATCCAAGCGAAAACAGTCAAACAAAACGTCATAATCATTTGAAGAATTTCTTTTCCATTAGGTATAAATCTTCCTTGAGCTACAATGTCTAAGTTTTTTCTATTTGTATTGAAAATAATTGAAGGCATGATATATAATGCATGCAGTAAACCCCATACAATAAAAGTCCAATTAGCACCATGCCAAAATCCGCTAACTAAAAAAATGATGAAGGTATTTCTAATTTTCATCCAAGTTCCGCCCTTACTTCCTCCTAACGGAATATATAAATAATCCCTAAACCAAGTAGAAAGTGAAATATGCCACCTTCTCCAAAACTCCGCAATATCCCTCGAAAAATAAGGAAAAGCAAAATTTCTCAATAAATCGATACCAAAAAGTCGTGCAGTTCCAATTGCTATATCAGAATATCCCGAAAAATCACCGTAAATTTGAAAAGCAAAAAAAACTGCGCCAAGAACAAGCGTACTTCCAGAATATTCAGAAGAATGATTAAAAATATCTGTAGCATATTGAGCACATTGATCTGCGATAACAATTTTTTTAAACAATCCCCATAAAATTTGCCTTAAGCCGTCGACTGCTTTTGAATAATCAAAAGATCTTTTTTTCTTAATCTGAGGCAATAGATGTGTCGCTCGCTCAATTGGTCCCGCAACGAGCAACGGAAAAAAACTTACAAACAAAGAATAATCAATAAGATTTTTTTCTGCTTTAATTCTGTCTTTGTAAATATCAATAACATAAGACAAACCATGAAAAGTATAAAATGAAATTCCAACTGGCGACAAAATATCTAGAGTCAGAGGATTTACCTTCAAACCAAAATTAGCTAGTCCTTCCGCAAAAGATTCAACAAAGAAATTATAGTACTTAAAAAAGCCCAGAAAGCCAAGATTTATTGATATACTCAACCAAAACCAAAACTTTCGAACTTTTAGACTCTTAGATTCAGAAATCTTTATACCAGAAAAATAATCTAGCATAGTAGAAAAGACTAGTAGAAATAAAAACCTCCAATCCCAACAGGCATAAAAGAAATAACTGGAAACAAGAAGTAAAAGATTTTGAAACTTAAGTGTTTTATTTACAATAACCCAATATAAAAAAAACACTATTGGCAGAAAAATTACAAAGTTGAAAGAATTAAAGAGCATTCCTTGTTTTTTTAGTTCAGAAATAATAGTAAGTATAATACTTAATTTTTTGCTGGGCAAAAAAACAAATAAAAATGATACTTCATCGAATAATCATCACTTTTAACTTTAGTTTCGACTCCGTCTTGTACGGAAATAAAAACCATATAAACTCCAGATGCTACTTTATATCTTCCGAAAGCAGTTGTGTCCCATTCGATTGTTCTGCCCAAAGATGTTACTTTGTAAACTAAATTCCCTTCAATATCGGTAATTTTAACATTTGCCTTATCAATCAATCCTGCAACTTTAACGGTTGCTGTGTAAGTAGGACGAACCAGATTTGGATAAACATAAACATTGCTCAAATCTTCATTGGCATCTGTTGAAATTCCGCCAAATGAAACCAATTCCTTACTGGTTGCAATAAAAACCTCTCTTGTCCTACCATTTATCTTAATATCAGTTACATAATTACTTGGTAATGGCAAATTGTTTATTGTAAAAGATATTTTGTTTCCTACCCATTTGGTGAAATCATAATTTAAGGACGAGATTACTATCGCTTTGGTTTTGACTTGCATCGCTTATTTTTTCTACTTTTCTAAATTAAAAACTTTTTCAAGCCAAAAACTGATTTCTAAATTACCTATCAATCTTTAATTCTGTTTTTAAGACATGTGAAAATTTACTTGTGAAAATTTCAGCGACTTTTTTATTCATATGAATTGCATTATAAAAAAGCGTCTTATCAAAACAAATTTCATCATTTGAATAATCATAAAATTTTAAATTATATTTTTTAGCAAATTTCTTGTAAAGTTTGATTAGTTCCTTTCTGTTTGTCACAAATTTCTGACCTTCTATATATTCTGGAGTATATACCAAAATCAAATTGATTTCCATTTCTTTACACTCGTTAACAAACTTATCAAAAAGATTTATCCTTTCTTGATCCCATTTAATTCTATATGCTTGCATTTTAGCCTTAACTCTGTCAAAATCACCATTCCATTCCAAGTCCATACCTAAATATCCATTATGTCTATATTTTTCAGCTGGCACTCCCTTGGTTATATATTCCGAAACAATTTTCAATTCATCCCTTTTTCCTGAATACCGAACGGCCGGAATAAAGTATTCTAATCTACTATAATAATTATAAGAGCGTGTATACCTCTCAATATCAAAATTCCATAGCATATATGGTAGATATTGACCTGCTTCATACAAGCCAGTAGGATTACGAAAAGACAATACATCAACTGAAAGAATTATTGTTTTAGGCTTATTATTATGCTTCAGGAATTCCAAATGACGTAAATACAGTAAATCAAATGCATGCCCATCATTTCCAAAATTATAAACTTTACAATTTAGGGAATCACTGATGATTTTAGGATCAAAATGAACCCAAGCTCTTGAAGACCCATAAATTGCTATATCACAATTTGCTTTTGAATTATAAATATCATCCATAACTTCAAATTCCCCCAGAGATCGATTAGATTTATTTAAATAAGACGAAACAATATAATCAAATGGGTAAGAGATAATTATAATTGGCAAAAAGAAATATAAAGTTTTAAAGAGAAACTTTTTCATGCATTAAAATTGAAAATAAATAAATTGTTCTTTTTTACCACAAAACCAAAAAATAGCTATTAAAATCATGTAATAAAATAAATAGCGAAAAACAGGCTTCCAACTTTGCCCCAATTTTGCTATCGCAAATTGATTTTCTCTACCCAACCATTCAATGGCCATAAAAATAAACAAAAGAAGAAATAATACCTTCTTAAAATCATCACCATCATATTTAACAGAAGTAAACAATGAACTTGAAAATATTTTAGAAATATAATCCAACGCATGTTCAACATTATTTGCTCGAAAAAAAATCCATGCAAAAACCACCAAACTAAATGTTAGAGCAACTTGAAAAACTTCTTTAATGCTTGGCAAAAATTTACCTTTAGCTACAATATCAATATTTTTTCTATTGGTCTGAAAAATAATTGAAGGCATAATATATAATGCATGCAAAAGCCCCCAAATAATAAAAGTCCAATTTGCACCATGCCAAAATCCACTAACCAAAAAAATCACAAATGTATTGCGAATTTTCTGCCACATTCCAACTTTACTTCCTCCAAGAGGAATATACAGATAATCTCTAAACCAACTTGATAGTGAAATATGCCATCTTCGCCAAAACTCTGCAATATCTCTTGAAAAATAAGGAAAAGCAAAATTCCTCAATAAATCTATACCTAAGAGACGCGCTGTTCCAAGCGCGATATCTGAGTAACCTGAAAAATCACCATAAATTTGAAAAGCAAAAAAAACTGCACCAAGAACAAGCGTACTCCCAGAATATTCAGAAGAATGATTAAAAATATCATTTGCATATTGAGCACATTGATCAGCAATTACAATTTTTTTAAATAATCCCCATAAAATTTGTCTCAGTCCATCAACCGCCTTTTCATAATCAAATTGTCTCTCTCTTTTAATTTGTGGCAAAAGATGAGTTGCTCGTTCAATAGGCCCAGCGACAAGCAAAGGAAAAAAGCTTACAAAAACAGAATAATCCACAATATTTTTTTCTGCTGGTATTCTTTCTTTGTAAATATCAATAACATATGACAAACCATGAAAAGTATAAAATGAAATTCCAACTGGCAACAAAATATCTAGTGTCAGAGGATTTATCTTGAAACCAAAATTAGCTACACCTTCCGTAAAAGATTCAACAAAGAAATTATAGTACTTAAAAAAGCCTAAAAAGCCAAGATTTATTGATATACTCAACCAAAACCAAAATTTGCGTGTAGTTTGATTACTAGATTCTGCTATTTTTATTCCAGAGAAAAAATCTAAAGCAATAGAGAACATCAATAAAAACAAAAACCTCCAATCCCAGCAAGCATAAAAAAAATAACTCGCCACAAGTAATAATATGTTTTGTGATTTTAGTGATTTATTTACAACAAACCAATAAAGGAAAAATACAATTGGCAAAAAAATTGCAAAATTTAAAGAATTAAAAAGCATGTAGGCAAAGACTTGTTTCGAGTTTAATTTATTTTGGGGTTCAAAGATGTTACTTTTCTACCGAATAATCATCACTTTTTTAACTTTAGTTTCGCCTCCGTCTTGAGCAGAAATAAAAACCATGTAAACTCCAGATGCTACTTTATATCTTCCGAAAGCAGTTGTGTCCCATTCGATTGTTCCGCCCGAAGATGTTACTTCGTAAACTAAATTACCCTCAATGTCAGTAATTTTGACATTTGCCTTATCAATTAATCCTGCAACTTTAACGGTTCCTGTGTAATTAGGACGAACTGGATTTGGATAAACATAAACATTACTTAAATCTTCATTGGCATCTGTTGAAATTCCGCCAAACGAAACCAATCCTTTACTGGTTGCAATAAAAACTTCTCCTGTTCTACCATTTATCTTAATATCATTTACATAATTACTTGGCAATGGCGAATTGTTTATCGTAAAATGATATTTTGTTTCCTGTCCATTTGGCGAAACCATAAATACTCCAGAATCTGCAGTTCCGATCCATTTGTTATTTGCCCCATCAACCGCAATAGAAGTTACAAACTGCTCGTATAATAATTCTTGAGCCAAATTATCTTCTGTAATAATAATTGGATTTGCTTTTAGCTGACTTTCAGATTGAAAACTCGAGACGTTAGACAAAACTCTCAAACCCTTTGTCGTTCCAATCCAAAGTTGATTTTTTATATCTAAAGCTATCGCCCTTACATCTGCAATTGGCAAATTACCAGCATCAGCACCAAAAGTCATTTTTTTAAAGGTATTAGTGCTTTCATTAAATCCGACAACTCCAGTTTTATAAGTCCCGATCCACTTTACATTATTGCGATCTATTACTATACTCGAATAATTCTCTTCCCCCACATCTTCTGATATTGCGACCATCGAATAGCTGCCCCATTGCCCATTTGTTTTTAAAACTTTCAATCCGTTATTGATTCTACTATTGGTCACCCAAAGATTTCCAGTTTTATCAAAAGCAGTTGCATTAATTCGAACATCTATATAATTTGGACCTTCTGTTGTAATTGACTCCAAACCGCTGTTTTTTTCATTATACAAAAGAGTTGGAACATCATTTTCAATCTTCAACAATCCAGAAAAAAAGAACCGGCATAAACTTGCTTTTCGTTATTCGGATTGATATAAATTCTGGTTATTGATTTTGCGTCAAAAACATCAGAATATGGAATATTTAACCATCCAGAAGCATTAAAGCGACTAATTCCGTAACTATCTAAAGGATAAGGGTTGTACACAGCATCGTAATCTCCATATACTGCCCACAAAACATTTGAACCAGCATCTACAGAAAAAATATTGTTGCGTACTGGTCCACTTGGAGTACTATTTTCGAAAACCGTGACGTTATTTAACGAAGAAACAAACAAACCTTTTTCTTTTGTCCCGATGAAAATCTGATCCCCAACTGCGGTTGCGCAACTAAAATTCAAACTATTATCTAAAACCTGAGCATTTGTAATTTGCCTATTCAATACCATTTGATTATTATAGACATAAACAGTATTGGCGGTTGTAACAAATAAATTATGATTTTTTACTCTTGCATCAATAGCCGCTTGAGGTAATTGCAAAAAGCCCACAAATACATTTGAATTGAATCGATGAATATATCCAGAACTATTTATTGCAATAAGTTCTGTATCTAAAGCTTCAACACTAGACCAATCTCCTCCATTTACAATTGACCATTGACTAAAATCTACAAGATTAGCGTTTGCACTATCAGCTTTTCTAATACCGCTAGAAGTGGCCGCAAAAATAAATCCGTTAAACATTGCCGTTTGTTTTACACTTATTTCTGCTCCATTATCACCAATAAAATAAGTGTCTCCGAATTGTGAAGTTTTAAGATTGAATTGAACAATTCCAAAATCGCAAGAAACATATATCAATCCATTATTCTCCATAAAGTGATTGATTTTTTTAGTATTTGCCGGCAGTTGTTTATTAATAATATCAACGACTTTCAACATACTTCCGTCAGCATCATTAATTAAAATCATTAATCCATTTTCATAGCCAACTATTGTTTTTTTGAATGCTTCGCTGTAGTAAACTGCAGAAATTGTCTGACCTGAAAGTCCGTCAACTGTAGTAATCGATTTAAGGATATTTGTCGTTACGTTTCTTGAAAACAATGCATTTTCTGAAGTCGCTATTACAGCTGTCGTTGATTCTGAGATATCCTTTACTTCATTAAATGAAAAATAACCTTGCCAAGACAATTTGCCCTGCGCCATGCAAAACTGAATTAGAAGTAAAAACAAACCGCAGAAAAAAACTTTTTTCATCATATAATGTATTCGAATAGACAAATATACTACAAACGGAATTTTATTTAATTTTTAGTACAAATAAAATACCCCCGATATCTTATGAAGATAACGAGGGCATTTCTAATTATTGTAATTAAATCTTAAACTACACCTTGAGCAAGCATAGCATCGGCAACTTTTACAAATCCGGCAATATTAGCTCCTTTTACGTAGTTAACATATCCGTCTTCTTCTGCACCGTATTTTTTACATTGGTTATGAATTCCGATCATGATTTCTTTCAATCTCAAGTCTACTTCTTCACTAGTCCAGTTTAAACGTATTGAGTTTTGAGTCATTTCTAATCCAGAAGCGACAACACCTCCAGCATTTGCGGCTTTTCCTGGTGCGAATAATACTTTATTGTCTAAGAAAAGTTTAATAGCATCTAATGTAGAAGGCATATTTGCGGCTTCTGTAACACATAAAACGCCATTATCAATTAACTTCTTAGCATCATCTCCATTTAACTCGTTTTGAGTAGCGCAAGGAATAGCGATATCTACTTTTACTTCCCAAGGGCTTTTTCCTTTATGGAAAATAGCATTTGGATATTTCTCCAAATATCTTTCTGCTCTATTATCTCCAGTAGCTCTCATTTCAACCATATGGTCAATTTTTTCTCCAGAAATACCTTCTTCATCATAAATATAACCATCAGGTCCAGAAATAGTAACTACTTTACCTCCTAATTCATTTACTTTTAAAGCAACTCCCCAAGCCACATTTCCGAATCCAGAAATAGCAACTCTTTTACCTTTAATTTCATGACCAATTGTACGAAGCATTTGATCTGTAAAGTAAACTACTCCATATCCTGTTGCTTCTGGTCTAATCAATGAACCACCGTAAGCCAAACCTTTTCCAGTTAAAACTCCCGTAAATTCATTTCTAATTCTTTTGTATTGGCCAAACAAATATCCAATTTCTCTTGCTCCTACACCAATATCTCCAGCTGGAACGTCAAGATCTGGACCAATATGACGGCATAATTCTGTCATAAACGATTGGCAGAAACGCATAATTTCGCCATCTGATTTTCCTTCTGGGTCAAAATCAGAACCACCTTTACCTCCGCCCATTGGAAGAGTTGTCAAACTGTTTTTGAAAACTTGTTCGAAAGCAAGGAATTTTAAAACTGATAAATTTACTGTATGGTGAAATCTAATTCCTCCTTTATAAGGTCCAATTGCAGAGTTCATCTGAATTCTAAAACCTCTGTTTACAATAATTTCTCCTTTATCGTCTACCCACGGAACTCTAAATATAATTGATCTCTCTGGTTCAGCGATTCTTAGAAGTATATTCTTCCCATCGTATTTTTTACGTTCTGATATAAAAGGAATTACAGTTTCAGCAAATTCTCTAACAGCTTGAAGAAATTCTGGCTCGTTTGGATTTTTTGACTCAATTAGAGCCATAAATTCATTTATTTTTTGTTCCATCTTTGAAATAAATTTTTCAGATAATTAAGTTTAATCTTTACTCTTATAAAAATAAGAAATCATGTTTAAGAAAACGTTTTCGTTTTAACAGACAAAGATATATCAAATAATGATTCGATGTTATATTTTTCACTTTTTTGAATCGATTTGTGTTTTTTTCAAACATTACAAAAAAACACATTTTACATGTAGGTGTTTACATGCAAATCACTCTTTAAAAGTTAGTAAATTAAGTATTTTGCTAGTTATTTTTCAATAGAGCGATTTAATATTTTGAATCGATTATGTTTTTTATATATTTGCCGTGATTTGTAAGCCCTAAAAAATGTCTAAACCCCTATTTATCACATTACTTGCCTTGTTTGGCATATCAACTGCTGTATCAGCACAAGGACTAGCTCAAGAGATCGGAATTTATGCCGGACCAGTTACATTACAGTCTGATTTTGGAGAAAGACACAACTTCGATACCAATGTAGGAAACACTGGTTTTGGTGTTGGAATTATGCACTTTCTTAACTTTTCTAGCAACAACAATAGAGAAAGTTTTTTTACAGAGCATTTTAAAGTAAGAACTGATCTATCTTTCAGCAGAACTACTTTAAAACATTATGGAGAATGGGTTGAAAGAAAACCTAACGGAATAATTGCACAGCAATTAAAAAATATGCACGCAAGTTCTAGCATATTAGGTTTAGGTGCTCAGTTAGAATTTTCTCCTTTTATGAAAATCCACGATTACGAAAACACAATTGGTAGCCTTAGTCCGTATGGAAGTTTAGGATTTCAGGTTAGCTATTATTCAGCAAAAGTTGGATCTCATTTAGGAGACATCACACTACCTACTGTTACTCCAGGAAAATACTTAACCCCATCTGATGGACGTGCACATGGATTCTCTACAGAAACAGGCGTAGTTTTATCTGCAACAGCTGCTGTTGGTGTTCATTACAAATTATCTGAACTGAGCGATTTAATGTTTGAGACTCGTTTCTCTATGTATAATTCAGATTGGATTGACGGATTGAATCCAAATAAAGATATTTATAAAGAAAACAAATCTAACGACTGGCAGGTTTGGTTTAACTTCGGATATATTTATTATTTAGAGTTCTAAATCAAGAAAATTTACAACATAAAAAATCCCAAATTCCAAAATAATTAAAATTGGAATTTGGGATTTTTATTTTTATTTTTATTTTTAGATATATTTATTAAGCTAAAGCTTGCTCTAAATCTGCAATTAAATCTTCTGCATCTTCAATACCAACGCTTAATCGAACTAAATCGTCTGTAATACCAACTTCTGCTCTTTTATCTGCAGGAATAGATGCATGCGTCATTAAAGCTGGATGATTTGCCAATGATTCTACTCCACCAAGAGACTCTGCTAAAGTAAAGACTTTCAGTTTTTCTAAAAATGCAATCGAATCTTCTTTCTTTCCTGATTTAAAATCAAAAGAAACCATTCCGCCAAAAGCTTTCATTTGTTTCTTAGCAATTTCGTGAAACGGATGATTCTTCAAACCTGGATAATAAACTGTTTTAATCTTTGGGTGATTACTCAAGTATTCAACTACCTTTTCTCCATTTTCACAATGTCTCTGCACTCTTAGAGCTAAAGTTTTGATTCCTCTTAAAACCAAAAAACTATCCATCGGCCCAAGTGTTGCTCCAGTAGCAAATTGCTGAAAATGCAATTGCTCTCCAAGCTCAGCATCTTTTACAATTAATGCTCCAGCAATAACATCAGAGTGTCCTCCTAAATATTTTGTAGCCGAATGCATTACAATATCTGCTCCTAAATCTAAAGGTTTTTGCAAATAAGGCGTTGCAAAAGTATTATCTACCGCAAGAAGAATTTTTTTCTCTTGAGTGATTTTTGCTATATCTTGAATGTCTGCCAATTTCATTAACGGATTGGTTGGCGTTTCTACCCAGATTAACTTGGTATTTTCGTTAATTAAACTTTTCAGTTTCTCGATATTCGTCATATCCACAAAATGAAATTTAATACCCGAATCTTTATAAACACGAGAGAACATTCTGTATGTTCCTCCGTACAAATCATCCATTGCAATGATTTCGTCTCCGGCTTTAAAAGATCTTAAAACACAGTCTGTCGCAGCAAGACCAGATGAAAATGCTAATCCGCGAGTTCCGTTTTCAATACTAGCCAAAGCGTCTTCTAAAGCCGTACGCGTCGGGTTTGAAGCTCTACTATATTCGTAATCTGCCAAAGGTTTCCCTGGACTTGTTTGAACAAATGTTGAAGTTTGATACACTGGCGGCATAACAGCTCCTGTACTTGGATCATGATGCTGTCCTCCGTGAATAACTTTTGTATTGAATTTCATATAGTTATAAATTTTAATTCCATAATTCTTTTACAAATTTACCGCTTAATTTATTTTATCGCGACACAAGTTCTTACCTTTGTAGATAATTAACACTTTTTGATATGAAAAATTACATATTTATAATCTTTTTGTGTTTGATTTTTACAAGTTGCAAAAAAGAGCTTTCATTTGACAATGAAACGTTTGAAGAAAAATCTACTATTCCCTGCAAAAAAGATTGCCCAAGAATTACGATAGAAGTTCCAATTGCTAAAAATGTTAAAGTAACATCAGACAGCATTAATAAAAAAGTATTTGCTGTAATTAAAGAGATTGCATTTTTTGAAGAAGATTCGGTAAAAGTTGATGATTATAAATCATTAGCAAAATCGTTCATTGTTTCATACGAAGAAATGCATCAAAAATTCCCAAATGACACCTTTGGCTGGGAAGCAAGAATAATAGGAAATGTAGAATTTCAGTCAGAGCAAATCTTAAATCTTAAAATTGACCATTATACCTTCACAGGCGGCGCTCATGGCTATCAAGGTTATCGCTCTTTATTATTCGATAAAAAAACAGGAAAAACGATTTTTAACAATCAGTTATTTAAAAACGAAAAAGAGTTTAAAGCTTTCGCTGAAAAAACTTTCAGATCAAAATATAAAATTCCAGAAAAAGCCAATATTAATGCTACAGGATTAATGTTTGAAAATGACAAATTTCAACTTCCTCAAAACATCTTCTATACTTCTGCGGGTTTACTTTTATATTACAATTCATATGAAGTCGCATCATACGCAGATGGCCCAAAAGAGCTTTTATTCCCGTATGAAGAAGTAAAAAAATATTTGAATTTTCACTAAATAATTTCAGCATCGATTAAATGCACCGCAGTGTGTCTCTATAGAAAACCTCAGAATCTTAGAACCTTAGCAACTTAGAATCTTTTTTCACTGAACATCATACTTCATTTTACGCAAAACCCTCAAGGCTTCTTTAAACGAAGAATATACATTTTTATAAGGCTTTAAAAGCAATTTCGCATCGATTAATTTTTGTCTGGCATCTTCAAAACCATTCAAATGACAAATCATAAAGGTAGAAGGCAGATTTTCTAAATCCTTCATTTCACGATCCGATAAAGTGATTTCTTTTTGGAGTTTACCCAATAGAGCCATATTCGAATTATAAATATGATATAGCATTTTTCTATTGAATTCTGGCGACTGAAAAAGCATCTGACGGTCGATTTTATAATAACCGTTATCAAAAAAATAAATGGTTTGCTCTTCTAATGGATAATAACTTGTTTTGTCATTTAATCCTAGCGGAACATATTCTGTAATGGTAAAAGTATCGTCATTATATTCGATTGTAACAACATCTTGTGCCGAATAAAAAAGTTTAATCTGTTCGTTTATCAATTCGATATCTACACGAGACAAATATGTTTTATCACGTAATTTTTTTGGAACTCCAGCCCAACAAATCACAAACAATTCTTTAAAAACACGATATTTCGGGGACATATCTTTATGCCTGAAATTCATAAAATCAATAACACCGTCTAAAGTATATTGAATACTATTTCGAGAACTATTTTCGATTCCAATAACCGTTTCTGTATTCTGATTGTTTTTTTCAATTTCCTCGTGTTCTTCCAGAGGAATCGAATTACTACCGCGTCTTATAAAAACACTATTGGCAAGAATGGTATGAATTCCTTTTTTAAAGTAAGAGATTTTACTTTTAGGCTTTATTGTAACGAGACCAATTACTTTATCTTTTGGAAGATTAGGAAAAGGGACGTTTTCATATTGAATTTTTGGAGGGTTTTCTAAAAAAGCATTGACTAGATTCTGAATTCTACTATCATCAAAGAAATCGTCGCCGACAATTTCGTTATCTTGATCTTCTACTCCAACTACGATGTAAGAGTTATTGTTTGGGTTAGAATTGGATAAAGCACAAATGTGTTTTAGAAACTTTCCCTTCCCTTCACGAGAATGGAGATTCAACTGCCTTTTTTTATCATAAAAACTGCTTTCGTCATTATGAGCGAGGAGATTTTTAATTAAAAGGCGTTTATTAATCATGTCGATTTTATTTAGCCACGAATTGCACTAATTCGCAGTAATTTAATTTATTAAAACTTAAAATTAAAAAAAAGACGCACTACTGTGCGTCTCTATATTCGATTTTATTTAAATATTCTTTTTAACAATCGTCGAAGAGGCCTGTGCAGTACTCATAACAACCAAATCGGCAATATTTACATGATAAGGTCTTGAAACCACAAAGTGAATAATATCGGCAATATCTTCTGCCTGCAGCGGATCAAATCCTTTATAAACATTTGTCGCTCTCTCAACATCTCCCTTAAAACGAACTTCGCTAAATTCTGTTGCCACCATTCCTGGATGAATACCTCCAACTCGAATTCCAAACGGATTCAAGTCAATTCGCATTCCTGCAGTAATGGCATCAACAGCGTGTTTAGATCCGCAATATACATTTCCATTCGGATAAACTTCTTTTGCAAGCAGTTGAACCAATATTAATAATATGTCCAGATTGTCTTTCAACCATCTGCGGAATTATAGCTTTTGAAACATACAAAAGACCTTTTACATTAATATCAATCATGGCATCCCAATCGTCTAAATTTCCATTTTGAATCGGATCTAAACCGTGGGCATTTCCTGCATTATTGATTAAAACGTCGATTGTAGAAAAATCGCTTGGCAAAGCTCCAATTTTTTTAAAACTTCTTCTTTATCGCGAACATCAAATGTTAGAGAATGAACTTCTGTAAAAGCCGAAAGTTCTTTTTGAAGTTCTTCCAAACGATCTTTACGTCTTCCGCAAAGGATCACTTTATAATTGTTTTTCGCTAAAATCTGAGCGGTTGCTTTTCCAATTCCGCTTGTAGCACCAGTAATTAAAACTGTTTTTTTCATTTCATTTTTTTTATTTTTTGCCACAGATTAAAGGATTAAAATGATTCTTTTGAAATCTGTAAAAGTCTTTTAATCTGTGGTAAAATATTTTAATTCTTATTTTTCCATTCCTCCAAATTCAACACCATATTGAGCGCTGTCCAAGTTTCTCCATCTACTTCTCTCAAATATTTTTTATCAGGATTTAAAATAAACCCAACTTTTTCATAACATTTTTGAGCTCCGACATTAAAGTCAAAAACATTCAATTCAATATTTCTTTCTTTCCTGTTTTCAAAAATATATTGCAACAATAAAGTCACCATCTGCTCGCCGATTCCTTTTCCTCTTTGATTTTCATCCATAATCAAGATTCGACCTAATTTTGCAAAACCATCGTAAAAATAAATTTCACAATGTCCAATAGTGCTCGCCATTCGAAATATTTACAACTCTAAAAGCAACTCTATTTTCATCAGAAAGCGTTTTGTCTATTTGGCTTTCTGTTAAAGGAAAAGTAAACTCTGGTCCGCCAAATTGCATTAAAGCTTTTGCATTCTTAACAGAATCGATTAATTCAGAATAATCTTTTTTCTCAAAATTTTCTAAGCGTATCATTTTTCAGAACAGTCCAAATTAAGGCACATCGTCACCCATACTTTCTGTCCAGATTGCAAACCAATCTTCTGTATCCATTTCCAGTTCAACTGCTTTTGATAAAGCTTGAATTCTAGCAATATTTACGGTACCTGCAATCGGAATTACTTTTGCAGGATGTTTTAAAATCCATGCCAATAAAAGTGTATCTGCACCTAAGTGATATTTTTCTAATAAAGTAGAGAACAGTTTTTTCAAACGGCGAGTCTGTTTGGTATCTTCTCTAAAAACAGTTCCAAGCGGGTTCCATGATAGAGGGCGAATTCCGTTAGTTTGCATATAATCTAAACTTCCGTCCAACATTGGCTCGTAATGTGTTGCAGAAAATTGTACCTGATTATAACTCACTTCTGTTTTCTGACGAATTAATTCTGTTTGAGAACTAGTAAAATTAGAAAGTCCAAAATCAATAATTTTTCCTTCTCCTTTTAATTTCTCAACAGCTTCGGCAATTTCGTCGGCCTGCATTAATGGACTTGGCCTGTGAAGCAGAAAAACATCTACATAATCTGTTTTTAAATTTTTTAGAGATTTTTCTACAGACTTAATAATATAGTCTTTAGAATAATCATAATGTTTGATTTTGTTTTCTGGGCGTTTTTCAGCAATCATCTGAATACCGCACTTTGTAATTAATTGTAATTTTTCGCGATCAATTTTACTTGCATGAAAAGCTTTTCCAAAATCGGCTTCGGTCGTATACGAACCGTAAATATCCGCGTGATCAAAAGTCGTAATTTTGTTTTCGATACTCACTTGTATCATGTTTTCCATTTCGCTAGTTGTAAGGTTTTTATCCCAAACTCCCCAATTCATAGTGCCCGAAATTATAGGCGATAAGACTGTTTTGCTCATAATAGTTATGCGTTATTTTTGGTAATAATTATGCTTTCATAAAGCATAATCATCAAAGTTCTTAAAAATATAAAAATAGATTCACAATTAGTCCTTAAAATTAGGTCTTTGGTCGAAGTTTTAACCATTCTTTAACATCTTACTTCTCAAAAAATATTCAATTTGCACTCTCAAAAATTAGGCGTAAAAATCAAGGTTTTAAAAATATTTATATGGAAGAAAATACAACGACTTTAGACATTAGAGCGATAAATGAAAAAATTGAGCGAGAAAGTGCTTTTATAGACCTTCTTACAATGGAAATGAACAAAGTTATTGTGGGTCAGAAACATATGGTCGAGCGTCTATTGATCGGATTACTTGGACAAGGGCATATTTTATTGGAAGGAGTTCCAGGTCTGGCAAAAACTTTAGCCATCAACACGCTTTCTCAAGCGGTTCAAGGATCTTTCAGCCGTATCCAGTTTACGCCAGATTTATTACCTGCCGATGTTATCGGAACCATGATTTACAATATTAAAGCAAACGAGTTCTCAATTAAAAAAGGACCAATTTTCGCCAATTTCGTACTTGCCGATGAGATTAACCGTGCTCCTGCAAAGGTTCAGTCAGCACTTTTAGAGGCGATGCAGGAGAAACAAGTTACTATTGGTGACACTACTTTCAAATTAGATCGTCCGTTTTTAGTGTTAGCAACACAAAACCCTGTTGAGCAAGAAGGAACGTATGCACTTCCTGAAGCACAGGTTGACCGTTTTATGTTGAAAACTGTTATTGATTATCCAAAAATTGATGAAGAGCGTTTTGTAATTCGTCAAAACTTAAAAGGAACTTACGAAAAAGTTAATCCGGTAGTTTCTGTAGATCAGATTCTACGTGCTCAGGAAGCTGTTCGTGAAGTTTATATGGATGAAAAAATCGAGAAATATATTCTTGATATCATTTTCGCAACACGTTACCCAGAAAAATACAAATTAGCCGATTTAAAACCGCTTATCAGTTTTGGAGCTTCTCCTCGTGGAAGTATCAACTTGGCTAATGCGACAAAATGTTATGCTTTCATCAAACGTCGTGGTTATGTAATTCCAGAAGACGTTCGTGCAGTTGTTCACGATGTATTACGTCACAGAGTTGGAATCACTTACGAAGCAGAAGCAGAAAACATCACTTCTGTAGACATTATCAACAAAATCGTTAACGAGATTGAAGTACCTTAAAAAGTTGATGGTTGATAGTTTTTTGTTGATGGTTTATACGCCATCAACCAACAACCCTAAACCATAAACCAAACAAAAAATGGATACAAAAGAGCTTTTAAAAAAAGTACGGAAAATAGAAATCAAAACGAAAAGACTGAGTAATCATATCTTTTCGGGAGAATACCACTCTTCATTTAAAGGACGAGGAATGACGTTTAGCGAGGTGCGTCAATACCAATACGGAGATGATATTCGTAACATCGATTGGAATGTAACCGCACGCTACAACGAAGCTCATGTTAAGGTATTTGAAGAAGAACGTGAATTAACCATGGTTTTGATGGTTGATATTTCGGGTTCGGAATCTTTTGGTTCTAAAAATCAATTCAAAAAAGACATTGTAACCGAAATTGCGAGCAACAATGGCTTTTTCGGCTACACAGAATAATGACAAAATTGGTTTAATATTGTTTTCTGATACAGTAGAATTATATATTCCGCCCAAAAAAGGACGTTCGCATGTACTGCGTATCATTCGTGAATTGATCGAATTTGAACCAAAAAGCCAGAAAACAGATATCGCGCAAGCTTTGAAGTTTTTATCTGGAACCCAGAAAAAGAAAGCCATCATTTTTATGATTTCCGATTTTATGTCTGATTCTTATGAGCATACATTAAAAATTGCTTCTAAAAAACATGACATCACAGGTGTTCGCGTGTACGACATTCGTGAAGAAAGAATTCCAAATTTAGGAATGGTTCACATGCTGGATGCCGAAACTGGAAAAATCCAATTGGTTGATACAAGTTCAAAAGCTGTTCGTATGAATTATGAGAAGCACTATCAGGAGAAACTAAATTACTTTAAAGATACTTTCCGTAAATCTGGAGCAGGAATTGTAAATACCAGAGTAGACGAAAATTACGTTACTAAATTATTAGGCTATTTTAAATCACGATAAAAATTTGGCAGTTTTGATTAACCATCAAAAATCGTTAATCTAAAATCTTCAATCGTTAATCAAATGAAATTTAAACTTTATATATTTTTATTGCTTTTCTCTACTATGATTTTTGCGCAAGATAAACAAGTAGAAACAAGTATTGATACCACCAAAAATAAAATTGGTGCTGAGTTCAAGCTAACGCTTAAAACGGTTGTAAGCTCCAAATCTAAAGTTGAATTTCCAAAACTTAAAAATATTGGTCCGCTAGAAGTTATTGAGTCTTATCCGATTGATACCGTTAAGAAAAATGACACTTACGAGCTGGTTAAAAAATATGGTTTAACACAATTTGATTCTGGTCGTTATACAATTCCAAGCATTAAAATTTTAATCGATAAAAAGCCTTTTTATACAGATTCTCTAAAAGTTGAAGTAGCCCCTGTAAAAGTTGATACTTTACAGCAAAAGATGTACGATATTAAAGACATCTCTTCTGTTGATGAAGGAATAGGAAATTGGTGGATTTATACTTTAATAGTGCTAGCAATTTTAGGAATTGGCGCATTCGTTTATTGGTATGTTAAAAAACGTCAGCTGAAAAAAATCGAGGAAGAAGTTTACAAAACTCCTATCGAAAAAGCGACAAGTTTATTAAACAACCTAGAGAAAAAAGAACTTGTTCAAAAAGGAGAAGTAAAAGAATATTATAGTGAATTAACAGATATTGCGAGAAATTATATCGAAGAAGCCATCCATATTCCAGCGATGGAAAGTACAACTTCTGAGTTAATTACAGCAATTAGAGAAGCATCTACCAAAAAGAAAATGACGCTTACACCAGAAACTGTTGAGAATCTTGAACGTGTTTTACGTCAGGCCGATTTGGTAAAATTTGCGAAATCTAAGCCACTTGATTTTGAAATTACTGAAGATCGAAATAAAATTCAGAAAGTAATTTTAACCCTTGATAATGCTATTCCAACTGAAGTTCCAGAAGACATTGAGGATCAGTTATTGAACGAAGCGCAAAGACAAAAACAAATTCAGGCGCAGCTTCGCAAAAAAAGAAATGCAAGAATCGGTTACTCTGTTGCGGCTGTAATCTTATTGTTGTTTGTAACTACAACTTATTTTGTGGTTACAAAAGGTTTCAATTACGTAAAAGACAATATAATTGGTCATCCTTCTAAAGAATTATTAGAAGGCGAATGGGTGAAAAGCGCTTACGGAAATCCAGCAGTTCTTATTGAAACTCCAAAGGTTTTAAAAAGAATGGATACTCAAAAAGTGCTTCCAAAAGAAGCAATGGCACTTATCAAAGAAATGCGACTTTTTGCATACGGAAGTATGATTGACAATTTCTATGTAACAGTTTCTACATCCAAATTTAAACAGCCAACCGAAATAGATTTAAGCAAAGCTCTCGAGGGGACTATAAAAATTATGGAGTCTCAAGGCGGACAAAATATTATTGTAAAACAAGAAGATTTTCAAACTAACGAAGGTATTCAGGGAATAAAAGGTTACGGAACGATGACAGTTCTGAATCCTGCAACTAAAACGAGCACAAAAGCATACTATGAATTGTTGCTTTTCAAACAAGATCAAGGTTTACAACAAATCATGATCTTACACGAAGAGGGCGATACGTATGCAAATGAAATCACGACCCGAATATTAAATTCTGTTGAACTTCAAAGAGCAAACAACTAATGGGCAATATCAGTTTTTTAAATCCAGAATTTCTTTGGTTGTTTCTATTAATTCCTATTGCAATAATTTGGTTTTTCTGGAAACGCAACCAGCAGTCGGCTACCTTAAAAATGAGCTCGACAGCAGGATTCCAGAAGAGCGAATCGTTTTGGACCAAGTTCAAACCTGCTTTATATGTTTTCAGAATTTTGGCTTTATGCTCGTTAATTATAGCATTGGCGCGTCCAAGAACTGTAGATATTAGCAACCAGACCAAAACGACAAAAGGAATTGACATCGTAATGGCAATTGACGTTTCTGGATCTATGCTAGCAAAAGATTTAAAGCCAAATCGTATGGAAGCTTTAAAACGAGTTGCAAGCAGATTTCGTTGAAGAAAGACCTAACGATAGAATCGGATTGGTTTTATATGCTTCTGAAGCTTACACAAAAACTCCGGTTACAAGTGATAAAGCGATTATTCTCGAAGCTATAAAAGGAATTAAATACGATACGACTTTACAAGATGGAACTGGAATTGGAATGGGATTAGCAACTGCTGTAAATCGTTTGAAAGACAGTAAAGCAAAAAGCCGCGTTATCATCTTGCTTACCGATGGTGTAAATAATGCTGGTTTTATTGAGCCAGAAACAGCATCTGATATTGCAAAACAATACGGAATTAAAGTATATACAATCGGTCTTGGAACTAACGGAATGGCAGAATCTCCATATGCATATGCTCCAAATGGCGGTTTCTTATTCAAAATGCAGAAAGTAGAAATCGATGAAAAGTTAATGAGAAACATCGCTAAAAAAACAGATGGAACTTATTTTAGAGCTACAAGCAACGATAAATTAGCAGAAATATACAACTCAATTAATAAATTGGAAACAACAGAAATTCAGGAATTGAAATTCTACGATTACGATGAAAAATACAGGTTTTTTGTCTTATTTGCAGGTTTGATGTTATTACTTGAAGTTGGATTAAGAAATACAGTTTATAGAAGCTTTATTTGATTTTTTTCAAAATCAAAAAATTCCAACAATAAAATTCCAAATAACAAATTGGAATTTGGAATTTAAAGATTAAAAATTAGAAAAGGATTTGGAATTTGGAATTTCAATATTGGAATTTAAAAACATTTATGGAATTAGACGAAAAAAAATATTTATATCTCTTATTACTTATCCCAATTGTGGTATGTATTTTCCTTTTCAATATGTATTGGAAAAGAAGAACGCAACGCGAATTTGGTGATTTGGAAATGGTAAAAAGATTGAGCCCTGAGAAATCGGTTTTTAAACCTGTTCTAAAAATCGTAGTGATTCTTTTGGCGCTTACTTGTTTGATTATTGGTTTGGTAAATCCGAAGATCGGAACCAAAATGGAGACCGTAAAACGAGAAGGTATCGATATTGTTTTTGCTGTAGACGTTTCTAAAAGTATGCTTGCAGAAGACGTTGTTCCTAGTCGTTTAGATAAAAGTAAACAGTTGGTTTCTCAGATTATCAATAATTTAGGAAGCGATAGAATTGGAATCGTAGCTTACGCAGGAAGCGCTTTCCCAGTTTTGCCAATTACATCAGACTATAGCGTTGCAAAAATGTTTTTGCAGAGTATGAGCCCAGGAATGGTTTCGTCTCAAGGAACATCTCTGGACGAAGCAATTAAACTGTCTTCGACATATTTTGACGAAAAAAGCAAAACAAGCAAACTATTAATCCTGATTTCTGACGGTGAAGATCATTCTGAAGGTGCAGCTGCTGCGGCAGAAGAAGCGAATAAATTAGGAATGAAAATCATCACTATTGGTGTTGGTACAGAAAAAGGAGGAACAATTCCGTTAAAAGAAAATGGTGTTGTTAGAGGATATCAAAAAGATCAAAACGGAGAAACTGTAATTACCAAATTAAATCAAGAAGGTTTAAAAACAATTGCAAAAGCAACAAAAGGTGGCTATGTTTACGGCGGAAGCACAAAAGAAGTTTTAGAATACGTAAAAAATGCTTTAAACAATATCCAAAAAACAGAATTTGAAGCTACGCAAATGGCCGAATTTCAATCGCAGTTTCAATGGTTTATCGGGTTTGCATTTTTATTGCTTTTCCTAGACATTTTCTTATTAGAAAGAAAAACAAGCTGGATCAAAGAGTTGGATTTATTTAATGAAAAGAAATAAAAAAGTTAGCCACTAATTGCTCGAATTTACACGGATAACAAATTATTTAATTTGTGAAATTCAAAAAGAAATAAAAAAATTAGTGCCAATTTGTGACCCGAACGATAGTGAACAGGCGAAGCAAATTCGTGGCGAAAAAAAACAAAATTAGAATGAAAAATTTACTCCTTTATATTTTACTAACCGTTTCTTTTGCAGTTTCTGCTCAAGAAAAAGACAAAACGTTGCCTACTGGTAATGAAGAATATAAACAGAATAAATTTATTGATGCTGAGGCAAACTATAGAATTTCGGAATCTAAATTTCCGAAACGATCAACAGCACCTTATAATTTAGGTAATACTATTTATAGACAAAATCAGGTTTCGGAAGCTAAATATGCTTACGCGAAAGCAATAAAAAATGCTAAAACAAAGCCTGAGAAACATAAAGCTTATCATAACCTTGGTAACGTTTTCATGAAAGAGAAAGATTATACTCAAGCCGTTGAAGCTTACAAACAAGCACTTCGTAACGATCCAACAGATGAAGAAACACGCTACAACTATGCTTACGCCAAACAAAAGCTAAAAGAGAATCCTCCTAAAAACGATCAGAATAAAGATAAAAACAAGGACAAAGACAAGGATAAGGATAAAAACAAAGACAAGAACAAGGACAACAATAAAGACAAAGACAAGGATAAAAAAGACGATAAAGGCGACCAGGATAAAGACAAAAAAGATGGTAAAAACGATCCAAAGAAAGATGACAAGTCTGACAATCAAGGAGAGCCAAAACCACAACCTGGAGGAATATCAAAAGAGCGTGTTCAGAATTTGTTAGATGCGGTAAACAATGAAGAAAAGAAAATTCAAGACAAAGTAAACGCTCAAAAAGTAAAAACTAATCCTAAGAAAACAGAAAAAGACTGGTAAAATAATTTAAATCGTTTAGTCGTTAATTGTTTATTACAAGAAATATTCAAAAACGGCTAAACGATTAAACAGTTAAAATAAACAACGATTAAACAAGTAATGAAAAGATATTTAATTCTATTTCTACTCACTTTTCAAGGACTAATGGCTCAGGTGCAATTTGAAGCCAGAGTCAGTAAAAACACACTTGGAATAAACGAAAGGCTTCGTGTAGATTTCATCATGAATGTTGACGGAGATAATTTCGAACAGCCTTCTTTTGAGGGATTTAGAATGGTTGCTGGGCCAAGCCAACAAATTAGTCAGTCTTGGATAAATGGCCGAAGCTCTTTTCAAAAAATATATTCTTATATCATACAGCCTGAAAAAAAGGGAATTGTCACAATTAAACAGGCTGCAATAGAATTTAATGGTCAGATTTACAAAACGAATCCGATAAAGGTTACGGTAACCAATGCTGTGGCTCAAGAAAGAGATCCAAATGACAGACCTCCTGGATCTGGAAATGAATTACTGACTCTTGTTGCTGAAATTTCAAAAACAAACCCTTACTTAAACGAGCCAATTACAGCGGTTTACAAACTGTATTTCAATAACATTGGTGTTACTGGTTTTAAAGAATTGGCAAAACCTAAATACAATGATTTCTGGAATCAGAACATTGACATCAAACAATTGGCAATTGAAGAAGGAAATTTTCAAGGCCAAAAATGTTATTATGTTATTCTGAAAAAGACCATTTTATATCCACAAAAATCAGGAAAACTTACAATTGAACCTCTTTCACTAGATATTGGCGTGCAATTACCAACAAATCGTCGTGATATGTTTGGCCAAATGATTATTACGGAAGACAATAAAGTGGTTTCTGCTGGAGCAAAAACAATTAATGTAAGACCACTTCCTGAAAGCACAAAACCAGAAGGTTTTACTGGTGCTGTCGGAAGATTGAATTTTACTGTTACGCCTTCAAAAACAACACTTAAAAACGGTGAAGGTCTTGACTTAATCGTAAGTGCGCAGGGAACTGGAAATATGAAGTTATTTTCACTTCCAAAACCAGTTGTTCCAAATGCATTAGAAATGTACGATCCTGTTCACGACGAACAAGTAACTACATCTCTAAGTGGCATGTCTGGAAGAGTCACAGACAAATATACTATTGTACCGCAATACCGAGGAAAATATGCTATAAAACCAATGCAATTTTCGTATTTCGATTTAAGTACTGGCACTTATAAAACCATTACTTCGAAAGAAATTATGATTGATGTTCTGGACGGACCAACGCCAGCAGAAGCAAATACAGGATCGGCTTCTAAAAATACTGTGGCAACAACAGATCAATTCAAGAATATTAAATCTAAAACAGCACTAATTCCTATTATTAAACATGATTTTTACGATTCAAGTTTGTATTTAGGATTGTTGTTTGCACCGTTTATCATTATTCCGATTATCATTTTGGCTAGAAAGAAAAAAGAAGCTATGGATAATGATGTTACTGGAAATAGAATTAGAATGAACAATAAGCTGGCGAAGAAATATTTATCGCAAGCCAAAAAACATCTTAATAACAAAGAGCCTTTCTATATCGCACTAGAAAAAGCTATGCATAATTTCTTGAAAGCAAAACTGCACATTGAAACTTCAGAAATGAGTAAAGACAATATCAGAGAATTACTGCTGTCTAGAAATGCAAATGCCGAAACGGTTCAGAATTTTATTGCTCTGACTGAAAACTGTGAATTTGCTCGTTATGCACCGGCGTCGAGCGCTTCAATTCAGCAAGATTATGATAAAGCTGTTATGATTATTTCTGAATTAGAAAAACAGATTGTTTAAACAAAATAAGATGAAAAACATACTATATATCTTTTTATTAATCTCGCAGGTTTTCTTTGCGCAAGGGCGCTTTGCATCGGCCAATGCATTGTACCAAAAAGGACAATACAAAGAAGCCGCACAGGTTTATGAGAACATTGTAACGGAAGACAAATTACATTCTGCCGAATTATATTTTAATTTGGGAAATTGTTATTACAAACTAAATCAAGTTGCACCTTCGATTTACAATTATGAAAAGGCTTTGGTTCTTAAACCAAATGATCCAGAGACTTTAAACAATTTAAAGTTTGCTAAGAAACTAACGATTGACGAAATTAAGGAGGTTCCAAAAGTAGGTTTTGCAAAACTAATTCAGAACTTTACTTCTATTTTTGATTATAATACTTGGGCTAAAATTTCTGTTGCACTTGGTTTTGCGTTCTTATTGAGTTTTATAGGTTACTATTTCTCAAACGCTACGCTTGCAAAAAGAATTTATTTTGTCGGAATGTTTATTGTTTTAATTGCTTTCGCTTTAAGTATTTCTGCTGGAATGTCTGAAAAAAATCATTTTGAAAATGACCGTGTTGCCATTGTTTTTTCTGAATTAAGCCAAGTGAGACATGAACCAAAAAAATCTTCAAATGGAATTATTTTATTACATGAAGGAGCAAAAGTTTACGTACTGGAAAGTATTGCTGGCTGGAAAAAAATCGAATTGACAGATGGAACCCAAGGTTGGATCGATTCTTCGACTATCAAAGAAGTAAAATAAGTTTAAAAATATTAATTGTAAAAATCCCAAATTCCAATCTTGCTGGAATTTGGGATTTTTATGTTTTAGAATTTAATGATTAATTCACTGCATCGATCAATCGCACAAATTCAGATCTGTACCCTTCTTCGTCATTTGACAAACCAGATTTTGCTAATCTTTTTATATCCGAACTTGAACTGTTTGCAATATATTTTGAATCACGCAGTTTTAATCCGAACCAAGAAACAGCAGTTGCAAATTTAAAATCTGGAGAGCTATTTTCTATGTCTGTTTTTCTATCTGCAATCACATTTACTATTTCAATACTATTATTGCCATCAGGTTTTTTATATCTAAATTTTACAGTTGCTAACTCATCACTATGATTTCCAGTTACTTTCTCTGTTTTAGTGTATTTTAAATCTGAAGGAACGTAATTGCTTTCTACTCCAGTCGGAACAATCTCATAAAGAGCAGTAACTGAATGCCCGCTGCCTAATTCACCTGCATCTATTTTATCATTTTTAAAATCTTCAGCATTTAATTTTCGATTTTCATAACCAATCAATCGATAAGCTTGAACATGGCTTGGATTAAATTCGATTTGGATTTTTACATCTTTAGCGATAGCAAACATTGATCCTTTAAATTCTTTTCCAAGAAAACGATTTGCCTCTTGAATATTATCAATGTAAGCATAATTTCCGTTTCCTTTATCAGCTAAAATTTCCATTTTAGAATCTTTATAATTTCCCATTCCAAAACCAAGAACAGTTAAGAAAACACCAGATTCTCTCTTTTGCTCAATCAATTTCAACATATCATCATCTGATGATGCGCCAACGTTAAAATCACCATCAGTAGCTATCACTACCCTATTATTGCCTTCTTTAATAAAATTTTGCTGTGCTAGTTTATAGGCTAATTCAATTCCTTCTCCTCCTGCTGTGCTTCCTCCTGCATGTAAATCGTCAAAAGCATCTATAATTTCGTCTTTATTATCTCCAGATGTTGGTTCTAAAACCACTCCAGCAGATCCTGCATAAACCACAATCGAAACTTTATCGATACTTCTAAGTTCTTTTACCAAAATCTTCATCGATTCTTTTAGCAAAGGCAATTTATTCTGCTCGTCCATCGAACCCGAAACATCAACTAAAAAAACTAGATTAGAAGCTGGCAAATTTGCCATTGGAATATTTTTTCCCTGCAAACCAATCTTTAATAGTCTGCTGTTTTTATTCCAAGGACAATCGCTATATTCTGTGTTTATAGAAAATGGATGTTGTCCTTCTGGTTGCGGATATTTGTATTTAAAGAAATTGATCATCTCCTCAACACGAACAGCGTCTTTAGGAACTTTTTGTCCTTCATTTATAAATCGGCGAATATTAGTGTATGATGCATTATCAACATCGATAGAAAAAGTAGAAAGTGGAGTTTTTAGTGGAGATTCAAACGGATTTTCTTCTAATCCTGCGTAACTTTCTGTGTTTGGATCTGTATAATTTTCTTCTGGAACTTCGTCGGTAACTGCAACAGCCATGTCTGCTGTTTCATAACTCGCGTCTGGTGCATATGCTTTCTTACAGCTGAAAATAGTAAGTACAAGGAATGCCATCATAAAGAAATTAAAATTTCTCATAAAGTAAATTTTTTAAAATTAATAAATAGGTTATTGGCTTCAAATAAGGACTAGCATTCCGGATGTACTAGAGACGATTATTTGCAATTTTCGAGTATGCAAAATCGTGCCAAAAAAATTACAATTATTTTTCTTACTTGAAAATAAAATCAGAAACCCTGATTTTTAAAGGGATTTAATGTGAAATATTTTTTGTGGATGCGAAATTTTTTTTGCCACAGATTAAAGGATTAAAATAGATTAATCTTTTGAAATCATTTAATCTGTGGCAAAAATTTATATTCAATGTGTTAGACGCACTGCTGTGCTTCTTTACAGAATATGCGATGTAAAATTAAAATGTATAAATTTTCTCTGGCGTAACGCAATAATCCAATTTGATATCAGATTCAAAAACATCATCAATCTGATTTACGGCTTCAAAGAAAGAAAGTCCGATTTTTAAGGTCTCTGGTTTACATTCGGCAAGGAATTTATCGTAGAAACCTTTTCCGTAACCAATTCGATTTCCAAAAACATCAAAAGCCAAAAGCGGTACAAAAACTACTTCAACTTTAGAAGAAGGCACTTCAATTCCGTCAACAGGCTCTGGAATATTGTATTCGTTCTTTTTGATTTTGGTATTATCAGTCAATAGAAAATGCATCATTTTTCTGGTTTCGAAATCACTTTTAGAAACTAAAATTTCTTTGTCTTTGCCAGAAAGCAAATGTAAAACGTATTCAGTATTGACTTCTTTTTGTTCTTCAATTGGGAGAAAAACATGATAATAAATTTTATCCCAAATTGGCATTTGAATCAATTGGTTTGCAATCGCCAAACTCTTCTCTTCTACTTCATCAAAAGAAAGTTTTTTTCTGAAATTTTTATATTCTATTCGAAGTTCTTTTTTACTCGTCGGCATTGTCTGGAATTTTAGATAAATGATAAATAGCATCGCCTTCGTAAGCAATTGGCGAATGATTGGCATTAATTACATAACCATCATGAGGAGCTTTGACTTTTTGTTCAAATTTCCCAAACGGATCTGTAATAATGGCTAAGATAGTGCCTTTGGTTACAAATTTACCGACCAAATTAAAATCGTGCAACAAACCCGAACATTTTGCACGAAGCCAAACCGATTGTTTAATATAAATTGATGGTGTTAATGCTCGCTCAACAATTTGTTTAGAATCTAGCATTCCTAAATAATCAAGCAAACGCTTTGTTCCTAAAACACCTTGATTTGCGATTTCGTTATTGATATCTAAAGATTTTCCTCCCTCAAAAAGAAGCATTTTTACATTGGCACTTTCAGAAGTTTTTCTAAAAGAACCATTTATATTTTTAGAATAAAGTGTAAAAGGAGCATTAAAAACATCTGCCAGAACTTTCAATTCAGGATTGTTTTCGGTAATTCTAATTTGTGGAGCATTGAATCGGCTCGCGCCACCTGCATGAAAATCGACAGCATAATCTAAAATTGGCAAAATTTCTTCGACAATATGATAAGCAAATCTACTTGCCAGAGAACCTTTTTTACTTCCTGGAAAAACACGATTCAAATCGCGACCATCTGGAAATTCTCGAGATTTGTTCACAAAACCATACATATTGATAACTGGAATGCAAATTATTGTGCCTCGAGCTGGTCTGTTTATTTTTTTACTAATGATCTGACGAACAATTTCGACACCGTTAATTTCGTCACCATGAATTCCTGCCGAAAATAAAACAGTTGGTCCTTCATGCTTAGAACGGCGCACAATAACAGGAATATTCAACTTGGTTGTAGTATGCAGTCGGGCAATTTCGACGTTTATGGTTCTGTGTTCTCCGGCAAAATCGATTCGCCAAAAATAACCAATGGAGTACTATTTTTCATGTAGAATTATAAAATCTAAATATAGAAATTATTCTTTTGATTTCGTAAATTTGAAACTAATTCAATGTTAAGCTTCTTTTAGAAATCGGAATGGTTTTTGAAAAGCTTCTCGAACATCTTCAGAAATACAATAGAATGCAAAAATCGACCTTAGATCTTCAAATTTTAACCTTGCCTGATAACCCAGGCGTGTATCAATATTATGATAAAGACGGGAAAATCTTGTATGTCGGAAAAGCCAAAAATTTAAAAAAAGGGTTTCATCCTATTTCAATAAAATTCACGATACTGCCAAAACGAATGTTTTGGTAAAAAAAATCGTGACCATAAAACACATTGTAGTTCCAACCGAAACCGATGCGCTTTTATTAGAAAACAATTTAATTAAAACACTTCAACCGAGATACAATGTTTTGCTTCGTGACGACAAAACATATCCTTGGATCTGTATTAAAAAAGAACCTTTTTCGAGAATATTTTCAACTCGAAACATGGTCAAAGATGGCTCTGAATATTTTGGCCCATATACCAGTTTCAAAACAGTACATACTATTTTGGATCTTATTAAAGAATTGTATCCGCTTAGAACCTGCAATTATGACTTGAGCCAATCAAACATTAATTCAGGAAAATTTAAAGTTTGTTTGGAATATCACATTGGCAATTGTAAAGGCCCTTGCGAAGGTTTGGAACCTTTGGAAGAATACCAAAGGCAAGTCAATGCTATTCGCGAAATCCTGAAAGGAAATTTCAAAGAAAGTTTAAAGGATTTCAAGAAATTGATGAATAATTATGCGCAAAATTTACAATTTGAAGAAGCGCAGAAAATAAAAGAAAAGATTGAAGTACTAGAAAACTATCAATCTAGATCTACCATTATCAATCCGAAGATTACCAACATTGATGTTTTCTCCATTATTTCTGACGAAAGTGCGACTTATGTCAACTTTCTACAGATTTCACATGGTTCAATTATTCGTTCGCATACTCTAGAAATGAAGAAAAAGCTAGACGAAAGTGATGAAGAATTATTAGAATTGGCCATTGTAGAACTTCGTGAGCGTTTTCAATTATTATCTAAAGAAATTATTGTTCCTTTTGAAATGGATTTGGGCGAAAACATTAAAGTAACTGTTCCGCAACTTGGAGACAAAAAGCAAATTCTAGATTTATCTATTCGAAATGCGAAATTCTACCGAATCGAACAATTGAAACAGTTGCAAATTGTAGATCCCGATCGACATGTGAATAGAATTATGGCTCAGATGCAGAAAGATTTACGTCTTCCTTCTGAACCTCGACATATCGAATGTTTTGATAACTCAAACATTCAAGGAACAAATCCTGTTGCGGCTTGTGTAGTTTTTAAAGACGGAAAACCAAGTAAAAAAGATTATCGCCATTTTAATGTCAAAACGGTTGAAGGACCGAACGATTTTGCTTCTATGACCGAAATCGTGTACCGCCGTTACAAAAGATTGTTGGATGAAAACGAACCTCTACCGCAATTGATTATTATCGATGGTGGAAAAGGGCAACTTTCGGCAAGCATTAAAAAGTATTGATGATTTAGGATTAAGAGGAAAAGTTGCTATTATCGGAATTGCAAAACGTCTGGAAGAGCTTTTCTATCCTGGAGATTCGATTCCGTTATATTTAGATAAAAAATCAGAAACTTTAAAAGTGATTCAGCATTTAAGAAACGAGGCGCATCGATTTGGAATCACTTTCCATAGAGACAAACGAAGCAAATCTGCACTTAATTCTTCTGTAGAAAGCATTCCGGAATTGGAGAAAAAACCATGCTTGCATTAATACAACATTTCAAAAGTGTTAAAAGATTAAAATTAGCTACAGAAAAAGAAATTTCAGAAGTTATAGGTGCTTCCAAAGCAAAAAAAATTGTCGACTTTTACAAAACCAACTAAACATTATATGCGTCCATCCCAATTATACATTTCAAATATTTGGTCAAAAGGAATTTTAACTAAATTCGAAAAAAGAGTTTCTTGGCGCGTATTTATATTCGTTTTTTTAACGGCATTTTTCTTTTCGTCAAAATCATTTTCTCAAGAAATAAAAAAAGACAGTGTCAAAAGACCCAAAATAGGATTGGTTTTAAGTGGTGGTGGCGCCAAAGGTTTTGCGCATATTGGAGTTTTGAAAGTTTTGGAAGAAGCTGGAATCAAAATTGATTATATTGGCGGAACCAGTATGGGATCTGTAATTGGCGGGCTTTATGCTTCTGGTTACAACGCTTCTCAAATCGACTCTATTTTCAAACAAACCAATTTTGACGAATTAATAAACGACTATATTCCGCGTTCTTCTAAGAATTTTTACGGTAAGAAGAATGACGAATTGTATGCTGTTGTTTTGCCATTCAGTAATTTTAGAGTCGGCATTCCAGAAGCACTTTCAAAAGGAATGTACAATTACAATTTATTGAGCAGTTTAACTAGAAACGTGCGTCATGTTCGCGATTTTAATCAACTGCCGACTCCTTTTTTATGTATTGGAACGAATATCGAAACAGGTGAAGAAGTTTTATTAAATAAAGGAAATCTCGTTCAGGCCATGATGGCTAGTTCGGCTTTTCCTTCCTTATTTACGCCAGTTGAAATTGACGGAAATTTGTTGGTTGATGGAGGAGTTGTAAATAATTATCCTATTCAAGAAGTTCGAAAACTTGGCGCCGATATTATTATTGGCGTTGATGTTCAGGATGATTTGCTGAAAAGAAAAAATCTGAAAAATGCGACCAGAATCTTAGTTCAGATTACCAATCTACAGTCTATTGACAAAATGAAAAGCAAAATAAAAGACACCGATATTTATATCAGACCCGATATTCGTGATTTTGGTGTTATTTCGTTTGACCGAGGAGAAGAAATCATCAGAAAAGGAGAAGAAGCGGCTTTTGCCGTTTACGAAAAAATCAAGGCATTAAGCGATGAAAATAACTTTTATAAAAAACCAAAACTGAAAGTTGCAACTGATACACTTCATATTCAAAAAATAAATACAGATAAATTAGAAAATTATACTAAAGAATATATTCGCGGTAAACTTCGTTTCAAACCTGAAAGCACCATAACTTACGATGGTCTTAAAACAGGAATAAACAACTTGAATGCGACACAAAACTTTAGCACAATCTCCTATTGTCTTCAGCCAAATGGAGATAAAGACGATCTTGATTTGGTTTTAAAGGAAAACCCAACTCAAACTTATCTAAAACTTGGGCTTCATTATGATGGTCTATACAAAAGTGCCGTTTTATTAAATCTAACCCATAAAAAGACTTTTTTAAAAAATGATGTTACTTCTCTTGATATCATTTTAGGCGATAATTTCAGATACGATTTTAATTATTATGTCGAAAATGGTTTTAATATCAGTTTTGGTTTCCGTTCTAGATTAAATCAATTTAATCGAAATGTGACTACGAGTTTGAGTAGCGTTCTTAAAGAGACTCCAAATGTCAACCTTATTAATGTTGACTTCATGGATATTACCAATCAGGCTTATTTCCAGACTATTTTTGTACAGAAGTTTTTAATGGGTGGTGGTTTAGAATATAAGTATCTAAAAATTAACTCACCAACACTTACAAATGAAGATAACACAATTGAAAAAAGCAATTATGTTAGCGCCTTTGCTTATCTAAAATACGATTCGCTAGACGAAAAATATTACCCAAGTTCTGGATTATATTTTTCTACAGATTTGCAAACTTATATGGCATCATCAGATTATACGAAGCAATTTAAACCTTTTTCGATTGCAAAAGCCGAAGTAGCAATTGCTAGACCACTATTTAGAAAAGCAACCATAAAATTTGGATTCGATGCTGGATTTAATATTGGTAGCGATAGCGTTCCGTTTTTTGACTTTATATTTGGAGGTTATGGCTACAACAAAATAAACAATTTCAATTATTTCTACGGATACGATTTTCTAAGTATTGCCGGCAACAGCTATATTAAAACGGATATTAATATTGATTATGAAATCTTCAAAAAAAATCACATCAATTTATCTGCTAATTTTGCCAACTTAGGAGATGATATTTTTTCTTCTGTAGATTGGGTTTCTATGCCAAAATACACAGGATACGCAGTTGGTTACGGTCTAGAAACCATTATTGGTCCTATAGAAGTAAAACAATCTTGGTCTCCAGAAATGTCAAAAAGTTATACATGGTTTAGTATCGGGTTTCAATTTTAGTACGATAACCGAGAATACTTCAATAAATTCTGCCTTTTTTTTTACATCATAAAAATTATATCAAAAAAACTAAGTTATTTTATAGTTATAAATAATATAATTTTTATTTTTACTTCGAAAAAAATTACGACATTTGTTATAATGAAAACAAATTGGACAGGTTTATTAGAGTATCTTCAATTCCTCATCAAGAGAAATCCTGAGTAATGGCTCTATCGAATTGAAATAATCAGTCAATTGCAAAAATTGAACTGGTTATTATCTCTGCAATTCAAATTTTCGAATTATCTAATTTACTAATTATCTAATTGAAAAAGCCATGCCACTATATCATAAACTTGGGGATTTTCCTCAAAAGCGACACACCCAATTTGAAAAACCAAATGGCGGTTTTTACTACGAACAATTGTTTGGAACCGAAGGTTTCCACGGACATTCGTCGCTATCATATCATGTACACAGACCAACACAGGTTAAAGAAATTTTAAACTCTTATTCGGTTGAACCTAAAATTGCAATCGGAAAAAATATAAAATCACTTCTTTTTAAAGGTTTTGAATTAAAACCTGAAAATGATTTTCTAGACAGCCGAAAAGCAATGTTAGTCAATAAAGACTGCATTATTGGTTTGGCAGCGCCGAAAGAATCGCTTCGAAATTATTTCTACAAAAATGCCGATGCCGATGAAATGCTTTTCATTCACAGAGGAAAAGGAAAATTAAGAACCATGTTAGGAAATATTCCGTTTGAATATGGCGATTACTTAATTATTCCACGTGGTATTATTTATCAGATCGATTTCGAAACGGAAGATAACCGACTATTTTACGTAGAATCTTATTCTCCTTTTTATACTCCAAAACGTTATAAAAATCAGTCAGGTCAGCATTTAGAACATTCTCCATTTTGCGAGCGTGATTTTATTCTGCCAAATGAATTGGAAACGCATGACGAAAAAGGCGATTTTCTAATCAAAATCAAAAAAGAAGGAATGATTCATGAAGTGGTTTATGCCACACATCCGTTTGACGTTGTTGGTTGGGACGGATACAATTTCCCTTACGGATTTTCAATTCATAATTTCGAACCTATAACTGGGCGTGTTCACCAACCGCCACCAGTGCATCAAACTTTTGAAACAGCTGCTTTTGTAGTTTGTTCATTCTGCCCTAGACTTTACGATTATCACCCAAAAGCTATTCCGGCACCATACAATCATAGTAATATAGATTCTGACGAAGTACTATATTATGTTGATGGCGATTTTATGAGCCGTAATAATATTGAACAAGGTCACATCACTTTACACCCAAAAGGAATTCCGCACGGGCCAGCACCGGGCGCAATGGAACGCAAGCATTGGTCACAAAGAAACTCAAGAATTAGCCGTTATGGTGGATACTTTCCGTCCATTAATGGTTACTGAAGAAGCTATGGGTCTGGATGACGGGAAATATTATAAATCTTGGATGGAGTAACTAATCGAGTTTAACCGCAAAGTTCACAAAGGATTTTTCGCAAAGTTCACAAAGATTAATGACGTTTTACTCAAACGAGTTCACAAAGCTTTGCGTTCTTAGCGATTTTACAAAATATAACTTAAAAAATCTTTGCGCCCTTTGCGTTAAAAAAAAATCTAAACACAACATTCGGAAAAATCAATTAAACGATTAACCGATTAAACAAATAAACATCATGTCAAAAGAAGTTAAATCAGTAGAATACGGATTAGAAAAAATATTTGAAGGAGCACAAGATTTCCTTCCATTATTAGGAACAGATTATGTAGAATTTTATGTGGGAAATGCAAAACAAGCGAGCACATTACTATAAATCTGCATTTGGATATCAGTCATTAGCTTATGCCGGATTAGAAACTGGAGTAAAAGACAGAGCATCTTATGTTTTAAAGCAAGATAAAATCAGAATTGTTTTGACAACGCCTTTAACAGCTGATTCTCCAATTAACGAACATTTGAAAAAACACGGTGACGGAGTAAAAGTTGCAAGACTTTGGGTTGAAGATGCGACAAAATCTTACGAAGAAACTATGAAACGTGGCGCTCGTTCTTTTATGGAACCAACTGTTGAAGAAGATGAATTTGGTCAGGTAGTTCGTTCTGGAATTTACACTTACGGAGAAACGGTTCACATTTTTGTAGAAAGAAAAAACTATAATGGTGTTTTCTTACCAGGTTACAAAGAATGGAAATCTGATTTTAACCCAGAATCAACTGGTTTAAAATATATCGACCACATGGTTGGAAATGTAGGATGGAATGAAATGAATACTTGGGTAAAATTCTACGAGGAAGTTATGGGATTCGTGAATTTCTTATCTTTTGACGACAAACAAATTACTACAGAATATTCTGCTTTGATGAGTAAGGTAATGTCTAACGGAAACGGAAGAATTAAATTTCCAATCAACGAACCAGCCGAAGGAAAGAAAAAATCTCAGATTGAAGAATATTTAGATTTTTACGGCGGACCTGGAATTCAACATATTGCTATTGCAACAGATGACATTATTAAAACTGTCTCACAGCTAAGAGCGCGCGGCGTTGAATTTTTATCTGCTCCTCCTCATGCTTATTATGAAGCAATTCCTGAAAGATTAGGTGTTCATATGGATATGATGAAAGAAGATTTGAACGAAATCGAAAAATTAGCGATCATGGTTGATGCCGATGAAGACGGATACTTATTACAGATTTTTACGAAGCCTGTTCAAGACAGACCGACGCTTTTCTTCGAAATTATTCAAAGAATGGGTGCAAAAGGATTCGGTGCAGGTAACTTTAAAGCCCTTTTTGAGTCTATCGAAAGAGAGCAAGAATTGAGAGGAACGCTATAAAATGTTAATTTTCATATAGAAAACCGCATAATTCTCCAAAAAACGATGCTTTTTTTGCAAATGTTATGTTAAACTTGACTTTTGCTATTTTATTTTTGAACTTTCTATCTATCTTTGCACCGCAAATCAGGAAGGGGTGGTTTCCTTCCGAATTGATATAAATTTCATAATTTATAGTTTTTTGGTTAGTTAATAGCATAAAAACTCAGTCATCTTTGACTGAGTTTTTTTGTTTTGGTACATTTGGAATAGATTTTGCATTTGTCTACCTTTATAATAAACGTAAAGATTATACTATGAAAAAGTTCATTCTCACTATATTAGCACTAACGATACTCTCATTCGCGCCTCAAAAAGAAGATGCTTTCGATACTGGAGAATATTTCAAATTTAGAATACATTACGGAATTGTAAACGCCGGTTATGCAACACTTGAAGTCAAAGATGCCACAATTAACAACAAAAAGGTATATCACTCTGTCGGAAAAGGTTACACAACTGGAATGTCTAAATTTTTCTTTAAAGTAGAAGATTTATACGAAAGCTATTTTGACAAAGAGACAGGAAAACCATATCGTTATGTTAGAAAAATTGACGAAGGCGGTTATACCAAAAATCAAGAAGGTTTTTTTAATCAAAATGAAAACAAAGTTTTAGTAAAAGACTATAAACGAAAATCAGAAAAAACCATAATGGTTTCAGAAGAAGTACAAGATATTGTATCGGCTTTTTACTTTTTGAGGAATCACCCAAATATCGACAAACTCAAATCTGGAGAAGCCATCACAATCGATATGTTTTTTGATGATGAAATCACAAAATTTAAGTTAAAATATGTAGGTCGTCAAGATATTACGACTAAATTTGGTACCGTTTCTACGATGGTTTTTAAGCCATTGGTACAGACAGGTAGAGTATTTAAAGAAAAAGAGAGCTTAACACTCTGGATCACAGACGATGTAAATAAAGTTCCAATTAGAATTAAAGCAGATTTAGCTGTAGGATCTCTTAAGGCTGATCTTGATGAATATAAAGGATTGAAAAGTCCACTTAAAGCAAAAAAATAATGAACCCTACAGATCATTCTGAAGCAATTTTAAAAGAAATTGACCTAAAATTTCAAGCCATAAATCAAAAAACTGATGTTCAGTTAGAAGGATTGCTTTGGGCCAAACCAATTACTTACTGGGATTACATTCAAACCGATGCCCTATTAAATTTACAAATTCAGCGCACCACACTTCCTGACGAAATGGTTTTTATCATGTACCATCAGGTAAACGAATTAATCTTTAAAATGATTCTGTGGGAAATTGATCAGATTGCTGAAACAGAAAACATTCAAGTAGATTTTTCAGCGAAAGATTATCACGAATCACAAGATATTTTGACATGCTTACCAACTCTTTCAGCATCATGGAAAATGGTATGGAAGTAGATCAATACATGAAATTCAGAAATACGCTTACTCCAGCTAGTGGTTTTCAGAGCGCACAATATAGAATGATCGAATTTGCATCGACCGACGTTATCAATTTAACAGATCGCAGATATAAAGCAAATTTTGACGAAAACACCGACTTAGAAACTAGCTTTGAACATCTTTATTGGCAAGCTGCTGGGAAAGACTATCATACTGGCGAAAAATCATATTTACTTAATGAGTTTGAAAAGAAGTACAAAGAACCATTTTTAAGACAAATGGCTTCATTTAAAACAAAAAACCTTTGGCAAAAATTCATCCAATTACCTCTTGAAGATCAACAAAATGCATCGTTGATTGATGCTATGCGCCATTATGACAAAACGGTAAATATTACCTGGGTAATGCAACACCTTAATACTGCCAGAAAATATATTTTAGAAAGCGGAAAAGGCAATGGAGAAGCGACAGGAGGAAGTGACTGGCAAAAATATATGCATCCAAAATACCAAAGACGCATCTTTTTTCCTAAATTGTGGACCGAAGAAGAATTGTCCAATTGGGGAAATGAAACTGAAGCCTAATTTCACCACAAAAAATTTATAAAGTTTGAAAAAAGCAGTCGTAATTTTAATTGTCTTGTTTTCTATTTTTTCATGTAAAAAAGCAGAAGAAAAAGTAGAAACCAAAATTACTAAACCAGCAACCAAAAAAATAGAATTCGGTTTTAATTACGCAGATTTTAATGTTGTTAATGATACTATTTCAAAAGGAGACTCTTTTGGATCAATACTTCAGAGCCAAAATATTGGAGACAAAAAAGTTCATGATATTGTTGAACAGGTAAAAGATTCGTTCAATGTGAGAAGCATCCGTTACGGCAAACCTTTTACTTTACTTCGCTCTAAAAACAAAACAAATAATCTTCAAGTTTTTGTTTATCAGCCAGACGCATTAAGTTATTATGTTATCGACTTAAGAGATAGCATTGCAAAAGCATACAAAAAAATAAAACCCGTTACTTTAAAAAGAAAAATGATCGGTGGCGTTCTTAAAAGTTCATTGTCTGAAACTTTAGGAAACGAAAGTGTCGAAACTGCTTTGGCAAGTCGAATAACAAAAGTTTTTTCTTGGTCTATTGACTTCTTTAAGCTTAAAAAAGGAGATCGATACGGATTAATTTTTACCGAACGATTCATTAACGGAAAAACGTACGACGGAGTTGAAGATCTTGAAGCGGCATTTTTTGAATATAAAGGTAAAATCGTTTATGCCTTTCCTTTTGAAAGAGATACTACTTCTGGAAAAATTGAATATTATGACGATCAAGGAAGAACCCTTAAAAACTTCTTTCTAAAAACTCCGATCAAATTCAGCAGAATCACTTCAAGATTTACAATGAACAGATTTCATCCAGTTCAGCATACTTGGAAAGCACACAAAGGAACCGATTACGCTGCCCCAACCGGAACACCAATTTCTACAACAGCATCTGGAGTTGTAGAAACAACTGGATATACGGCAGGAAACGGAAACTTTGTCAAAGTAAAACATAACGGAACCTACTCTACTCAATATTTACACATGTCTAAAATCTTAGTTCGCCGTGGACAGCGCGTTACTCAAGGACAGACAATTGGTTTGGTAGGAAGTACAGGTCTAGCTTCTGGTCCGCATGTTTGTTATCGTTTTTGGAAAAACGGTGTTCAAGTCGATGCGCTTCGATTGAATCTTCCAACTGGAGAATCTTTAACAGGAAACGACAGAACTCGTTTCATGACTCAGATTGAGCCTTTGAAAAGAGAGTTGGACAGTATTGGTAATTTATAAAAAATCCTTTTTTGTAATTTTTTGAATCGAAAATCATGAAAAATGAACGCCTTAAAACCATGTATCATGAAACTTTTTCTGGTTTAAAATTATTTTACAGAGACACAAATCTTTCTGAAAGTTTAATTTTAAATTACAAAGTCGGACAGATTATTCAAGAAAAAGGATTTACTGATATGAGTTCAATTGGCGGCGGACTTTCGGGAAATTTCAGGTATTTAATTGCAAGTGCACACGCCAAAGATTTATCAAAGTTTAATCCGGATTCAGCAAAAATTGGTCATTTTCTTTTAGACTCGATTGCATATTTCAAAGTATTGGACATTCAGAAAATTGGTGATAAAACTCAAGTTTTCCTTTTAAATATTCCAGACAATTCGATTTCACTTTTCAAAAATTCATCTTCGAACTTAGAAGAAGAAATTATAGAAAAAGCTCAAAAACGCTTTCGCGAAAAAAACGATACTGATTTAATTCCGGAATTACAGACCGAAAATTGGAAAGAAAGAACAAAATCTCCACTCGGAATGAGTGATAATGGCGAACTTTTTTTTGATGATTCTAAAATTAAAACTGAATTTCCAAAAAGAATTGATGTCGATGTTTCGAAGAAAATCATACAGATTAATAAAAAACCTTGGTGGAAATTTTGGTAATTAAACCTCTTAATTACTAGGAATATTTTTTTCTAAATTCCGAAGGATTCATTCCCTTATGTTTCCTAAAAACTTTGTTTAAATGACTTTCATCAGAAAAATTTAATTCATCTGCGATTTCGTTAATTCGCATATCACTGTTCAAAAGTCTAGCTTCAATTAATCTCAATTTATAGTTTGCAATATATTCTTGCAGTGTTTCTCCTGTTTGCTTTTTAAAATATTTACCTAAATAATTAAGCGTAATATTAAAATGGTCGCTTATTTTTTCTGATTTTAACTCTTTTGGATTGTAAATATTCTCTTGAATATAATGTAGAATTTCAAGAACCATTTCTCCTGTTGTTTCTTTAATATTCTTAGGAAGTTTCAAAGCAATATTTCTTGCAACAATTGTAATAATTGTATTTACAATCTGCTCAATAATTTTTTGATGGTAAATCTGCTGATTGTTTTGCTCACTTATTATATTCCCTATTAATGAAGCAATCAATGGTTTATCAATTTGATTTTTTAAAATACAACCTGGGCGATGGCTTGCATTTTGAAGAATATATTCCATTCGCAAAACAGCTTCAGATTGCCCATTTTGAGAACTCGCTTTTACATAATATTCATTAAATCGGAGAAAAAAGAATTTTGTTGGTGTTGTAATTTCAAATGAATGCACATCTTGCGGTGTTACAAGAAATAGATTTCCCATTCGATATTGAAATTTATTATCATTAATAACTTGAATTCCTGTTCCATCAACAATATAAATCAGTTCAAAGAAATTATTCTTCCGAATTGTTTTCGGAAACTGCTCCAATTCTTTAAAATCAACTTCAAAAGGAAGATATAAATTCTTGTTTGTCATTATGCTAAAATACAATTTTAGTACCAATAAGTACAATTTTTCACGATTGCTAACCACTTAATTTTGTTTCAGATAACAAACTAAAAATCGACAAAATGAGAATACTTTTAATTGGAGCAAATGGAGAAATTGGCAAAATACTGCATCCTGCTTTAGCAAAAAATCATGAAATAATTTCGGCTGGAAGAAACAGTGGTGATTTCAGAATCGACTTATCAGATTCAAAATCGATTGAAAAATTATTTGAAGAAGTCAAAAACATTGATGCTTGCATTTGTGTTGCGGGCGATTGCTACACAGGAGATCTACTTTCGCTTGACGAAAAAAAACTAAACATTGGCATTCAAAACAAATTACTTGGGCAAATTAATCTGGTTTTAGTTGGACAAAAATACCTAAACGATAATGGGTCATTTACACTTACATCAGGAAAGATGGGTGATAAACCAGTTAAGAACAATATTAGCAAAGCGATTGTAAATGGCGGAGTCAATAGTTTTGTTCTCGCCGCTTCGCTAGAATTAGAAAGAGGAATTAGATTAAATGGTATAAGTCCAGCAAAAGTTGCAGATATTCTGAGCGAAGATTTAATAAACGCTTATGCAAAGAGCATTGAAAAATCTATAAATGGAGAAATCATTAAAGTAAACTACTAAATTTAAAAAGATGAAAAACACAATTTTGATGATATTGCTTTTGATTGCAAACTCAATTAATGCACAAAAAAAATCTGAATTTTCAGGTTCATGGACTTTGGTTTCAGTAGAAAACACAAATTCTGACGGAACAAAAAACCTTCCCTATGATGTAAATCCGAAAGGTTTTTTGTTCTTTGATGAAATAGGAAATTATGCAGTTCAGATTTACAAAGACAAAAGATCCAAAATTATTTCAGGAGATAAAAATAAATGTACACCCGAAGAAAACGCCGCAATTGTACGGGGAAGTAATTCACATTTTGGCGAATATGAAATTGACGAAAAAAATAAGACTATAACTTTTACAATAAAAACGGCATCGTTTCCAAATTGGGAAGGAACAATTCAAAAGAGATCATACACTTTTACAAATAACGAACTTAAATATTCTGTAACCAATACTACACAAGGTGGAAAATCGGTGATAGCAGAAGTTGTCTGGAAAAAGTTATGACGCACTCTTCATAAAACGTTTTCGTAACTAATTGTTATATAATCGCAAACCGCTCCCCTTTTAAAAGTTATTTCAGTATTTTTGTGTTTCAGAAAACAAACTCAATTATAGATAAAATGGCTTTAAACACAACAAACCCAACTGGGACTGAAGCGTGGAAAAATCTACAAAACCACTATAACGCAATTCACGAAACCACAATACAAGAATTGTTTCAACAAGATAGTGCGCGCGTTGAAAAATTCAATTTGCAATGGAATGACTTTTTAGTAGATTATTCAAAAAATAATATCAGTCAAGAAACAGTTTCTCTTTTATTAGAATTAGCAAACTCAATCGGATTGAAAGATGCAATTGCACAATATTTTGGAGGAGAATTAATTAATCAGACTGAAAATCGCGCGGTTTTACACACAGCATTGCGTGCTCCAGAATCGGCAGTTATCAAAGTAGACGGAGAAAATGTAATTCCGGAAGTTTACGAAGTAAAAAATAAAATCAAAAAATTTACTGAAGAAATTATTTCTGGACAAAGAAAAGGCTACACTGGAAAAGCTTTTACAGATGTTGTAAATATTGGTATTGGAGGTTCTGACCTTGGTCCTGTTATGGCTGTTGAAGCTTTACAATTTTACAAAAATCACCTAAACACACATTTCGTTTCAAATGTTGACGGTGACCACGTAAATGAAGTTATCAAAAAACTAAATCCTGAAACGACACTTTTCGTAATTGTTTCTAAAACTTTTACTACTCAAGAAACGCTTTCGAATTCAGAAACTATAAAAGAATGGTTTTTAAAATCGGCTTCTCAAGAAGACATTGCAAAACACTTCGTAGCGGTTTCTACAAACATTAAAAATGTAACAGAATTCGGAATTAATCCAGACAACGTTTTCCCAATGTGGGACTGGGTTGGAGGAAGATTCTCTTTATGGAGCGCAGTTGGTTTAAGCATTGCTTTGGCTGTTGGATTTGATAATTATAATGATTTATTAAATGGCGCCTATGAAATGGATGAACATTTCAAATCGGCAGAATTTGATGAAAACATTCCGGTTATTTTAGCTTTGTTAAGTGTTTGGTACAATAATTTTTATGGTGCCGAAAGCGAAGCTTTGATTCCATACACACAATATTTACACAAACTTGCCCCTTATTTACAGCAAGCTTTTATGGAAAGCAACGGAAAAAGTGTTGGACGTGACGGAAAACCTGTTAATTACCAAACTGGAACAATCATTTGGGGAGAGCCAGGAACAAACTCACAACATGCTTTCTTCCAATTAATTCACCAAGGAACAAAGAGAATTCCAACAGATTTTGTGGGATTTGTAAAACCTCTTTATGGTAACGAAGATCACCACGATAAATTGATGTCAAACTTCTTTGCTCAGACTGAAGCTTTAATGAATGGAAAAACAGAAGCACAAGTTCAGGCAGAGTTTGACAAACAAGGACTTTCTGCTGAAAAAGCATCTTATTTATTGCCTTTTAAAGTATTCACTGGAAACAAACCAACTAATACAATTCTAATTCAAAAACTTACTCCAAGAAGCTTAGGTTCTTTAATTGCATTATACGAACACAAGATTTTTGTTCAAGGTGTTATTTGGAATATTTTCAGTTTTGACCAATGGGGAGTTGAATTAGGTAAGCAATTGGCAAACTCGATTTTAGACGAAATCAATTCTAAGACTGTTAAAAATCACGACAGTTCGACTTCGTTTTTGTTAAAACATTTCTTAAAAAACAAATAGAAACATTTACTTAAATATTTTTTAACTTCTAAAACGTCCTATTTTCTAGTAAAATTAGGACGTTTTCTACATTATAAATCGATTAAAAACACAAATAATCGTTTAACTACAACACCCATCTTACAAACTTATCAGAATAATTATATTTTTAACAAAAAAGTACCACTTAAATTCAACAAATCAATATTTTATCCAACAAAAAGACAAAAATTCATTTTAATGCGCAAGCATAAAAAGCAAAACTTGTTTTTCTTAACATTTCGATAACATTATCTGAGTTATTTGTTATAATTTTGCCAAAAACAATAAACTCAATAACAAAATGAAGAAAATGAAAAATTGGTTACTGACCGGACTATTTTTTATGATAGTTTCAACCGTATTTTCTCAAGGAAAAGTTACTGGTAAAATTACCGACGGAACAGGTGGATTACCAGGAGCAAATGTGGTGATCAAAGGATCTACTACAGCAACTTCAACAGATTTTGATGGTAAATTTACTCTTACTTCAACATCAAGCACAGGTGAGATTGTTATCTCTTTCTTAGGTTATGACAACCAAACTGTGAAATTTAATGTGTCAAACGGCGCAACTACAAACTTAGGAACTATTACTTTGGTTTCTAACTCTAACGAATTAACTGAGATTGTAGTTAAAAGTAGCACTGTAGATATTGCAAAAGACAGAAAAACTCCTGTTGCAGTTTCTACAATTAAAGCTTCTGAAATTCAAGCAAAATTAGGAAACCAAGAACTTCCTGAATTGTTAAAAAGCACTCCATCTGTTTACGTAACTAAATCTGGTGGTGGATTTGGAGATTCAAGAATTACAGTTCGTGGATTTAGCCAAAACAACGTTGCGGTAATGGTTAACGGTATGCCAGTTAACGACATGGAAAATGGTTCTGTTTACTGGAGTAACTGGGCTGGTTTATCTGATGTTACTTCTGCAATTCAGATTCAAAGAGGTTTAGGTTCTTCAAAATTAGCTATCGCTTCTGTTGGGGGTACAATGAACTACGTAACTAAAGCTTCTGATTTAAAACAAGGTGGAACAGTTGGTACTTCTTTTGGTAACGACAATTTCTTTAAATCTAACGTTGCTTACAACACAGGAAAATTAGACAGCGGATTCTCTGCGTCTGTTTTATACAGCCACACTCAAGGTGATGGATATGTAGATGGAACTCAATTTAACGGAGATAACTACTATGTAGCTCTTGGTTATTCTACAAAAAACAATAAACACGATTTCCAATTTACAGTTACTGGTGCTCCACAATGGCACGATCAAAGATCTACTTTTATCACTATAGCACAGTACCAAAAATATGGTTCTGTATCTGACCCAAACATTAAATACAACTCTGATTGGGGTTACAAAGATGGTCAAGCTTTCAACATGGTAAGAAACTACTACCACAAACCAGTTGTTTCATTAAACTATGATTTCCAAATCAATGAAACATCTAAATTATCTACTGTAGCTTACGTTTCTTTCGGACGTGGAGGAGGATCTAGAGGAGCAGGTGGTGCTGGAAACAACAACTACACTAGTGATGTATTTAGAACTGCAGATGGTTTAGTTGATTATGATAAAATCGTTCGTTGGAATACAGGACAAGAAGTTATCAGATTTAACAACACAGACAATACTCGTGCAACAAATGGTACGAGTGGACAATTCCAAAACAGCTCTAACACAGGAAGAACTGGATCAGGAACTCCACAATCTCCATATGTTTACAACAATACATCAGGTATTTCTCAAATATCTTCTGTTAATTCACACAACTGGTACGGAGCAATTGTTAACTTCAACAAAAAATTCACAGAAAACTTAACTTGGGATCTTGGAGTTGACGTAAGAGGTTACAAAGGTCTTCACTACCAAAACGTAAACGACAGATTAGGTGCAGATTCTTACATTGACAATTTTGATACTAACAACCCTAATAGAGTTTTATACAGTACATATTCTACATATGCTCCTTGGAATGTATTTAAAGATACTGACAAAGAAGAAAAAATCAACTTCAACAATGACGGTGATGTTAGATGGTATGGTGGATTTACTCAATTAGAATATTCTAATGATAAATTTACTGCATTCGTTCAAGGTGCTCTTTCTCAACAAGGATTCAAAAGAGTTGATTATTTCAAATACAAAAGTACAGATCCATTATCTAGTACAGATTACGAAAACATCTTAGGTGGAAACGTAAAAGGTGGTGTTAATTACAACATCAACGAGCATCATAATGTTTTTGTTAACTCAGGATATTACTCAAAACAGCCATTCTTTAATGCAGTTTACCCAAACAATGCATCTCTTGTAAATGGTAACTTAACAAATGAGAAAATTTTTGGTATCGAAGCTGGATACGGTTTACGTACAAGAATGTTCTCTGCAAACGTAAACTTATACCGTACGTCTTGGAAAGACAGATACCAAAGATCTAATGACGGAGCTACAGACAACCCTGGAGGTTACTATGACTTCGCTGGAATTACTGAAATTCACTCAGGTATTGAGATTGATGGTACTGCAAAAGTACTTGACAAACTTACTATTACAGGTATGTTATCTATTGGAGACTGGAAATATGAAGGTACAAGTACAAGTAACCGTTACGACTCTGGAAACAACCCTATCGGTGGAGGAACTCCTTCAACATTATACCTTGATGGTGTAAGAGTTGGGGATGCTTGCTCAAACAACTGCAGCTTTAGGAGCAACTTACGAAATTTTACCTCGTTTTACTGTTGATGCAAACTACAACTACTTTGACAGATTGTATGCGGCTATTTCTCCAGGTAACTTTACTAAAGCTGATAACAGAGGAGCATTACAATTACCATCTTATGGTACTGCTGATGCTGGTTTATCATACAAATGGTTAGTTGGTAAAACCAAAAGCAACTCTGTAGGTTTCAGATTAAACGTAAACAACGTTTTTGATTACACTTACATTGCTGAAGCAAAAACTAACTACTTTGCTTGCTGATTACCCAACTCAGCCAACGTATAAAGGAATTTCTACAAATAACCAAGTATACTTTGGTTTCGGTAGAACTTGGAACTTTGCATTACGTTACGATTTCTAAAATTTAGAATCTAAATAAATAATAAAAACGGCATTGACTTTTAAGTTTAATGCCGTTTTTTTATAGCCTTTTTTGTTATATTTGTTTTCAACAAAAAACAAAGTTTATGTATAATTTTCTACAAAAATTCCACTCTGGTTGGGCATACTTAGCATTGCTTCTTTTGCTAGTTGCGGTTGTAAATGCAATCATTGGATTTACTTCAAAAAAAGAGTTTACAGCTAAAGATCGTAAAATCGCTTTATTTGCTTTAATTGGAACACACACTCAATTATTGATTGGCTTAATCTTATATTTTGTTTCTCCACTTGGAAAAGCGAGCATTCGGGCAAATGTCTAATGCAGAATTAAGACTAACATCATTAGAGCACCCTCTAATTAATATCATTGCTATCATCTTAATTACTATTGGATGGTCTAAACATAAAAAAATAATCAATAGTGAAGCTAAATTTAAAACCTTTGCTATTTTTTACGGATTAGGATTATTGCTTATTTTAAGTAGAATCCCTTGGAACCTTTGGTTCTAAAAAAACACCAATTAAAGCCCTTCCTACAGGGCTTTTTTCATCTCGGCACATTATTTGTACAAACTCCCCCCAAGTCTGAAAAAGAATAACCCATGAGAAATAAAAAAAACATTTTATTCGCCACAATCGCTTTAACCTTAATTAGCGGCTTTACGTATGTTATAAGCCAGACCAAACCTACAACAGAACCTAAAATCATTCAAGATACTGTTAAAAATGTAAAACCGACTATTATCCCTTTACCGGATTCTGTCTTTACAGACAAAGGTTTAAAACTTAGACCATACAAGAAAAACGCTCACGCTTCCTACTACGCTGATCGTTTTAACGGAAAAAGAACTGCTAACGGAAGCCGATTCAACAATAACAGCTATACTGCAGCTCACAAAAAACTTCCTTTTGGAACAAGAGTAAAAGTAACAAATGAAGCTAATGGCAAATTTGTCATTGTAAAAATTACTGACCGCGGCCCTTTTGTAAAAACCCGCGAAATTGATTTATCTAAAAGAGCTTTTATGGATATATCAAAAAATAAAGGAGCCGGCGCAATGAAGGTCACTATTGAAACCATAATCGAATAAAAAAAAATCCCGCTTAAAGCGGGATTTTTTTATTTAAACAAATTTTCTTAACGACATTATAACTCCAGTATGAAGTCCTTCATGAAAATTATTAAAATCTAAAGCCCCTTGAATATGAAGAAGTGTGAATCCGACGCTGGTAGTGTATTCATGATAATTAACAAACAGACCGCTTTCAAAATCATTTTTTGTTTTTTCTAATGTTGTTGAAAGCAATGTTCTAATTTCATCAACCTCAGCTTGAGAAACATCTCCTTCTGGTTTGGTCCCTTTTTTATATTTGTTAACGAAATCTTCAGAAACCATTGTTGGAAGACCCGATAATTTATAGACCAAAACCTGTTGCGAAGAAATACAGTGGCCTATATTCCAAATAATATTGTTGCTAAAACCATCTGGAATTTTGTTTAATTGTTCTAATGAATGACTATCTAAGATTTTCAAAAGAATTTCTCTAATTGTTTTTTGCACATCAAAAACTGAACTCATAATTTTATTTTTTTTCTAAAATTAGTCATTTTTAAGTTCCAAATGGATTTTCTTTGCATTCTCACAAATTTATCAAATTATGAACAAAATATATTATTTAGCTTCATGCGATACTTGTCGCAAAATCATTAAAAGTCTTCCAGAAAACAATCTTGTTTTTCAAGACATCAGACAAGATCCAATTACAGAAGAACAATTGGATGAAATGCATAAACTTTCTGGAAGTTACGAAGCATTATTTAGCAAAAAAGCTCAATTGTACAAATCAATGGGATTAAAAGACCAATCATTGACAGAGGCCGATTTTAAAAAATATATCCTAGAACATTATACTTTCTTAAGCCGTCCGGTTTTTATTATTGACGGAAAAATCTACATCGGCAACAGCCAAAAAAATGTAGCCGAAGTTATAAAAGCATTATCGTAAGAATAACCGTAAATTTTGATCTATAAAACTGATTCACAATTTACAACGCAAGACATTAAACTTTTAATTATCTTTGCGCCTTTATACTCAATTATATGATACAATCTATGACAGGGTTTGGCAAAGCTTCTTTGCAATTGCCTACAAAAAAATTACCGTTGAAGTAAAATCTCTAAACTCGAAAGGTTTAGATTTGAATGTAAGAATGCCATCAGTTTACCGCGAAATGGAACTTGGTTTAAGAACTCTTATTTCAACAAAACTAGAAAGAGGAAAAATTGATTTTGCGATCTATGTAGAAAGTACCGCAGAACAAACTTCTACTAAAGTAAATGTCCCTGTTGTAAAATATTATATAGCCCAGTTAAAAGAAGTAAATCCTGACGCAGATGAAACTGAATTGATGAAAATGGCTGTTCGTATGCCAGATACATTAAAAACAGAACGTGAAGAAATTGATGAAGATGATTGGGATCAAATTCAGGTTATTATAGACGAAGCACTTCAAAATATTTTAAATTTCCGTAAAGACGAAGGCGAATCTCTTGAAAAGGAATTCAATTTACGAATTGGAAATATCCGTCAGCTTATGAACGATACACTGGCACTTGATCCAGAACGCGTACAAGCAATTAAAGATCGTTTGCAGACTGCAATTTCAGAATTACAGGTTAATGTTGACGAAAACCGTTTTGAACAGGAATTAATCTATTATTTAGAGAAATTAGATATTACCGAAGAAAAAGTTCGTTTAGGAAACCATTTAGACTACTTTATAGAAACTCTTAATGGTTCTGAAGCAAACGGAAGAAAACTTGGTTTCATTACTCAGGAAATGGGACGTGAAATCAACACAATGGGTTCTAAATCGAATCATGCTCAAATGCAAAAATTGGTTGTGATGATGAAGGATGAATTGGAGAAGATTAAAGAGCAGGTTTTAAACGTATTATAAAGCTTTAAGCGACACAAAATCCAACACACAATAAAGCTTTGAGTACACTGCTTAAAGCCTAAAGCATACACAATGAACAAAGGAAAATTAATTGTTTTTTCGGCACCCTCAGGTTCAGGAAAGACAACTATCGTAAAACATTTATTAGGTCAAGAAGATTTAAATCTTGAATTCTCGATTTCGGCAAAGATCACGTGCGCCACGTGGCGAAGAAGTACACGGAAAAGATTATTATTTCATTTCGTTGGAAGAATTCAAAAAGCACATTAAAGCGGAGGATTTCTTGGAATGGGAAGAAGTGTATCGTGATAACTTCTACGGAACTTTAAAATCGGAGATTGAAAGAATCTGGGCTTTAGGAAAAAATGTCATTTTTGATATTGACGTGGTTGGCGGTCTTCGTATTAAACATAAATTTCCAGAAGAAACTTTAGCGGTTTTCGTAAAACCACCAAGTGTTGACGAATTAAAACGTCGATTAAAACAACGTTCTACAGAAAGTGAAGACAAAATCAATATGCGTATCGCAAAAGCTTCTGTAGAATTGGCAACAGCACCACAGTTTGATGCGATTATTAAAAACTATGATTTGCCTGTTGCTCTTGAAGAAGCGCATCAATTAGTGAAAGATTTCATTAGTAAATAATTTTTATTCCACAGAGATACACAAAGAAAAAACACAAAGATTCGCCAAGTTGAAATAAAACTTTGCGAATCTTTGTGCTATCTTAGCAACTCTCTGCGAAACTATACAAAATGAAAATAGGTCTATATTTCGGAACATATAATCCCATTCATGTCGGTCATTTAATCATTGCCAATCATATGGCTGAGTTTGCAGATTTAGATCAAATTTGGATGGTGGTCACGCCTCATAATCCGTTAAAAAAGAAAGCCACTTTATTGGACGACCAACAGCGCCTGCAAATGGTTTTTCTGGCAACAGAAGATTATCCGAAAATAAAACCGTCTGATATCGAATTTAAATTACCTCAGCCGAGTTATACCGTTATTACACTCGCACATTTACAAGAGAAATATCCAAATCATGAGTTTTCTTTAATTATGGGCGAAGACAATCTGAAAACGCTTCACAAATGGAGAAACTATGAAGTAATTCTAGAAAACCATAATATTTATGTGTATCCGAGAATTTCTGATGAACCTGAAAATGTAGAGTTAAAATCGCATTCAAAAATTCATGTTATAGATGCGCCAATTGTAGAAATCTCTTCGACTTTTATTAGAAACAGCATTAAAGAAGGTAAAAATATTCAGCCTTTATTGCCATCAAAGGTTTGGGAATATATTGATCATAATAATTTTTATAAGAAGTAGATGCTTTTTTCTGCTTCAATTTTTATTCCTGAAAAAACCAAATTCTTCAATTTGACTCAATCAGAAAAATTATCTTATTTTTCTTTTGGAGCAATCATACTATACTTTTTAATATCATTATTAATTGAACGCTTAATAGATTATAAATTACCCAATTATTATTACTATCCTGTGATAATTCCTTTGATCTTACAGATAGTAAGTTCTATTATTAGATTAACAGAATTCGAAAATCTTAATGGTCATTTTGAAGGAACAATTTCATTTCAGGAAGATTTATTAATGATAAATGAAATTGAATACAAATACACAGAATTAGAAAATCTATCGATTTATGGAAATTCTTTCTCGGGAGAAAAAACACAAAACTATAGATCTGGACCAATGTATGGAAATGGAATTGAAAATCTAATTTCATTTACTCATAACGGAATTAAAATTAAAAAACACTTTCAATTAAATTCAGAACGCCATCTTGACGAATTACAAAACACTTTAATTCATATTATTTCCTCTGAAAAAATTCCCTTCAAAAAAGAATATTTAGATTTTATTAATGAAGAACATCGATCTTATATTCTTTTCGAATTTTTAGTTGGAAAATTGATTGCAGAGAAAAAGATTGAATGCAAGGAAGGTCTTAGTTTAATAAAATTTAAATCAAACAAAGATGCTCAGGAATTTAAAACAAAATACTGTTCTTAAGATAAAAAAAGCCTGAATTCAAAATTCAGGCTTTCATTTTATAATTAAGCTTCAACACTCACTTCACTTTTTACTCTCGTTCTGATTTCACTCAGCGATTGATCAACCAAAAGTTTTCCATCTCTAAAAACCTCTTTCAATTCGCCTTGTTTTTCTTCTTCCCAAGAAACATTATCAGTCAAATGATACTTCCCGTCGATTAAATCGATTTTCATTAATCCTTTAGCCGATTTTTTAGTTCCGTCGTCTGTAATTGGGTCTTTGAAAATCGCTCTTCCCTCTCCGTTTACTTCTCCGTAAGTTGCTTTCATCGCAAATCCGAAAGTATCTCTGGTATTGTATTGATAAGTAAAAGATCCAATTCCTAAAACAACATTTGTAGAAGCAAATCCTTTTTCTTTTAATCTTTCACAGATTTGAGTTGCTCTGGCTACTGTAATACTGTCTCCGTAAATCGCTCCAATTTGCGGAACCAATTCTTTGAAACCTTTCGCATTTGTAGTCCCGCCGAAAACATCCCAAAGCAATTCTATAACACCTTTTTTCTCTTGTTCTGTTTTTCCGTTTGGATTTCCGCAGATAATATCTACTGGATCACCACTGTCAGGACGAATTACAACTTTGCCTTCTCTTGAAACAATTTCTTCTTTCAATCTTGGAAGATAATCCGTTAGAACTTTCCATAAATCCCAAGTGTCAGAAACGATAGAAACAATTCCTTTTGGGTAAACTTCAGTAATTAATCTTTTGAAAGTTTCATATTCGCCTTCTGTTGTTCCCATACACATAACAGAATGTTCTGTTGCTGCTACTGAACCTGCTACAAGTTCTTGATCTGAGTTTGCATTGTAATATTCTTCTAAGAAATCAATTGCAGGAATTGTGTCAGATCCTGTAAAACTTAACAAGTGCCCAGCTGCAGAAGTTAAAGTCGCTTCGATTCCGCCCATTCCTCTCATTGAGAAATCGTGCGCCTGCCAGTCTACAAATTCTGGAACAGAAGAAGTTTCTGCTGCATATTTGTCTAATACTTTTCTATATTCTTTTGCAATTGTAGCTGAATTACAAGGCAACCAAACTACTGCTGAAAGTAAAGTTTCGAAATAATTTGTCAGCCAGAAAAATTCGGAATTGTATTGTACATCGTAAACATTGGAACTCTTAACGGAACACTCGCGCCTTCTGGCAAAGCTTTAAAAACCATCGGAATATATCCTAAATCGTGTAAATCTTCGATATGTTTAGTTCCAACTAAATTTTCTCCCAAATAATTATTGATTCTGCGAGAATATTTTTTGATTACTTCTTCTTTTGGTTTTTTGAAGAATTCTTCTTCGAAATCATGAATAATATATTTTTTAATGAAATATTGCAATCCGAAAAAGATTACTTCATCAACGGTTTCAATTCTTGATTTTCTTGGTGTCCAGTTAGAATATACAATTGTAGTTCCGTCTGGGTATTGTCTTCTGTGGTCAACTTTGTAACCGTCAGTTAATAATAGTGGGTTCATATATTTTATAGTATTATTTTAAATTTTCGTACAAAGTATCAAATTTTGAAGACAAATTCAAATATTCCTGAATCCAGTCATTCTGCATTGCAATTTCCTGTAAAGTCCGGTTGGAGCAAATAAGTATCCTAAAACCTGTACCCCTTTTATGTTTCTATCCTGCAGCAAATTATCAATTATATTTATTTCGGCAATTAATTCTTCTGCCGAATTATAATTTGTCCATAATAAATCTGTTTCCTCGGTAATTTTAGACTTAATTATTCCAAGTATTTTTAATACCGCATCCCAATCAGTATCTCTATTTTTCTCTTCGGTCATGACTGTGATAATTTCTTCGACAATCTATTCGCTAAATCTTTTATATCACTAGCCCTTGCTAAATTCTGAATCCAGTTTTCCGATATATTTTCAATGCCGTAATAAATTCCAGCCAATCCGCCTGCTACAGCAGCCGTGGTATCAGTATCACTCCCAAGATTAACGGCTTTCAATACAACATCCTTATAGTTATCGGTTTTAAGAATGCACCATATAGATGCCTCTAAAGTATTCAATACATAACCCGAAGAAAATATTTCTGATTCAGAAAGAGATTCCAAAGACTGAACATCATAATCACCAACTTTAATAGAAAGGATTCTATGAAAACAATCAATTTCTGATTGAGGCATATCTTTATTCTCAAAAAATGATTTCACAATTTCCCGCATTTCTTTTAAAGCATCAGTTTTACTCTTTCCGTTGTATAACTTCAAAGCATATTCCAGATAAATAAAACAAGCCATTACAGAACGAATATGACGATGTGTAAGCGACGAAACTTCTTTTACATGCTGAAATCGCTGGTGTATCGGCATATCTTTAATGTAAAAAAGCAATGGCAGAATACGCATTAAAGAACCATTCCCATTACTGTCCTCCGTATCGCCACCCGCAAGTAAAGGATCATTTCCACAATGCAATTCATGAATGGCAATGGATGTTGCAATCCCGATATCGAACACTACGCCATGCGGTGTCCAATAACTATGTTCTTTCCAGTTTACAAAACGATTGGCCAGTTTCTGCAGATCATATTTTTCTGCTAATGTTTCTGCAAGGCAAAATGTCAATGAACTGTCGTCTGACCAAGTTCCTGCAGGTTGGTTGTGTGTTCCATACCCAATCATATCAACCGCAGGGGATTTTTTTATCTCGTTTCTCGAAAGAAATTCATAAGGAACACCTAACGCATCGCCAACTGCAACACCAAACAAAGCTGATTCTATTTTATTTTCCATCATTTATTTCTTCCTTTTTCATCTGGATAAAATGTCTGCACTACATCGCTCTGCCAGAATTCTTTTGTTTCAACCTCAATACAGGTTAATTTTCCATAAAAACCTGCTCCTGTGTCAATATTCCAAACATTGCAACCTTGCATTGGAATTTCTACATCGTAATGAAGCGTTGGCGTATGGCCAATATAGATTTCATTAAAAAGCAGTAATCGTTTTGGATATGAAAGTGAATCTTTTTTAATTCGTTTATCCATTGTCAGTGCCATTTCCCATAACGTTCTATCCCACGAAAAATTGGTTTGGTAATGCTCTTTTTCTGGTCCGTGCATCGATGAAAATCCAGCGTGAATAAAAAGATTGTTGTTTTCATCTACGAAATAATCTTTCATTTGATTAAAAAACTCGAGATGTTTCTGTTTTTCCGAAAAATCAACATTCTGATAACTTTCTATAGTCGATTTTCCTCCATGAAGAAACCAGATATCATTTATGACATCATTCATCAACCAATCTTGACACCATGCATCGTGATTTCCTTTTACAAAAATACATTCGTGTTTTTGAGATAAACCGATAAGGAAATCAATTACCTGTGCAGATTCGCTCCAACCGTCGACATAATCTCCTAAGAAAATTAATCGATCATTTTCAGTTACTGTAACTCGGTCCAATAACTGAACAAGAGCTTTTAATCCTCCATGAATATCTCCAAAAACTAGTGTTCTTTTCATTTTTAAAATTCAATGTATTTCGAAGGAACCTCATCTGTCAACCACACATTGTTTTCAGATAAATAAAATTTAAATCCGTCTCTATGCATCGTGCCGCTTCTAACGGTTAAAATTTGTGGCACTCCTCTTCGGCTTCCTACTTTTGTTGCCGTTTCTTTGTCTTTACTTAAGTGTACGTGCTGACGGTTCATTTTTTTCAAACCTTCTTTGCGAATGTTTTCTATAAATTTCCCGACAGTTCCGTGGTACAAATATTCCAAAGGTTCCGTTTCTGCCAGATTTAATTCAACCGAAATGGAATGTCCCTGACTTGCACGGATTTTGGTTTTATCTTCATTGTAAGCGAAACGCTTTTTATCGTTATTTTCTACAACGTAATCTAAAAGTTCTGCGTCCAAACGTTGCCCTTTTTTATTACATTTTATAATTAATTCTTCTACATCCGCCCATCCATTTTCGTCTAATTTTAATCCGATTTTTTCTGGCGAATGTCTAAGCACCAGACTCAAAAACTTGCTGACGCTTTTTGCTATATTTTCATTCATGTTAGTGTTTTCTTTTACCAACGAAATATTCCTGCGGAACATTTACAAAAGGTCTTTATAAATCTTGTAATTTTCATCATCGAAACAGACAAATATTACCTTTTCTATTTCATTTGATTTATCGAAATCTTTTACAGTTCTTACTGCGATTTCTGCGGCTTTATCTTTTGGAAAGTGATAAATCCCTGTACTGATATTTGGAAAAGCAATTGTTTTGATTCCGTTTTCAACAGCAAGATTCAAACTGTTCTTGTAACAATCTGCAAGCAATTTTGATTTTTCTTCTTTGTCACCATTCCAAACAGGCCCAACCGTATGAATAACATATTTAGAAGGCAGATTTCCTGCAGTTGTAATCACAGCTTCACCTGTTTTGCATCCTCCCTGCTTATTTCTAATTTGGACACATTCATCTAAAATTGCTTTTCCTCCTTTTCGATGAATTGCTCCGTCAACGCCACCACCTCCAAGCAAAGAAGTATTCGCTGCATTTACAATTCCATCAACCTGAATTTCTGTTATATCTGCTTTTAACAATTCAATTTTCATAATTTTTATCTCAATTCATCCCTAACTTCCATCAAAGCAAAACCTAAAAGATTTAATCCTTTCCAAGCTTCTGGTTTTAGAACATCTTTGTGATCTTCTGCCATTCCGATTCCCCAAATTGGATCGACTGGACTTGCTTCTACAATAACTCGTTCTTTAGTGTTTAGTAAGAACGTTTTCAAATCGGCGTTTTGGCTGAATTTGTGATAGTTTCCTTGTTTTACAATTTCGTATCGGTTTTCTAACCAAACTGTATCAACATAATTTTTAACTTCTCTACCCAATTTTTTAGCTTCGGCAGGAGAATCAGCTTTAAGGATTTTTTCTAAGATTTCTTGATCGTTGAATAATTCCGCTTTCTTGGCCATCATCCAATGTTCGGCAGTTTTGTAAGTTATTTTATCAACTTTAAAAGAACTCAACCACCATTGACTGAAACAGGTTTTGAGAATTTTTCCATCTTTACTTGGTTGGTGTCCCCAGAAAAATAAAAATTTACTTTCTTGAGCTATGGTATCTATATTGTATTTCATTTTTTCTATTTTATTGAAACAAAGAAGTAATGTTTTTAAAATCTTTTGAATCGGGTGAAAATGATCCGTAGATTTCATTGAATTCTGTTGTTAGATTTTCGAATTCAAAATCCTGCTCTAGTTGATCCATACAAGTTACAACCAAATTTCTTTGTACCATTGGGCTGTAAGCGACATCGAGTTTTAGAGCGTAATTAAGAAGTTCGTAATTCAGACTTCCAAAACGTAAATGTTTTTGGTATTCGTTAAAAACACAAGTTTCTTCTTCGTTATTTTTTAATTCAATTTCTCCTTCATTAGCCATCCAGCCGTGTCCGTGGCGGGTTGAATAACTTCGGGTTACGTAATAAACAGCTACATCTTCAATCTTTAGTTTATTACAAATTTCAATTGCATTTTTTGAAGTGGTATTGGCATAGGTCACATTTGGAAAAATACCGTGATCCATGTCGAGCAGAACTCCCTGGCTGCCTTCAAAAATCAGATTTTCGTATTTTGAAAGAAACGTATAATCGACAATATTCCACTTTAATTTATCTATTGCTTCTAAATATGCATTGATTTCTTCCTCAATTCCACTTTCATTTAAAAGGCCATAGTAATATGCGATTTGGTTTAGTTTTTCTAAAAGCATTTCGCGAGAAGCAATCAAATCGATGGCAAACAATTTATACGGACCTTCATTTCTTTTCATCGTTGAACCAATGCCTTTTCCGCAGGTTCCGTTTTCAATGTTTCTCACATTTCCTCTGTTGTGCCAGACGTCAAACGGAGTGGTAACTTTTGCTAAAGGATGAATATACAAATCCAGATTAGCATTTTTTTCTTTCAATTCTTCTCTTTCGTTGTACAAAAAAAGCGGATGAATCGTACAGTGCTCGCTGTAATAAGACGGAAGACCGCGAAGTGCTCCACTTGCAAAACTCGAATGCACGTGTTTTCTATTGCCGATCATGACGGTATGAGCAGCCTGTTGTCCTCCTGAAAAGCGAATAACTATAGATTCAGGGTTTTGTTTAGCCAGAAAATCTGTTGTTATGCCTTTTCCTTCATCACCAAATCCTAAACCTATAACTATTTTCGCTGTTTTCATTTTTAAAGCATTTCTATATTATCTAAGCTGTTATCACTTGCATCAGAAACTGGTATTGTTCCTAAACCAGAACTTTTATGCTTATCGCAGATAATCTTTTTAATTACGTTTGGAATTTCTCTATGATCTTCTATAGACAAACAATTTTGTCCAAGTAGTTCTTTCCATTCAACATCGGCATTTATTGCTTGTCCTGAATGCAAAACACTAATATGATAGACATCGTATCTTTTTTGCGCTTCTGCTAATAATTCAAGATGCGTGTAAGTCTGTTGTCCTTGCCCCATTATTTCTTTTATTGCCGAAGCTGGAAGTGTTTTTAAACCTGGCTCATCACCAACTGTAAACAACAATCCTTTTTGTCCTCTTTTTTCGAATGCATCAATTTTAGTGTGAAATGCTTGCAAAATACCATGCTAAAAGATAACTTTCGCCGGCGTTTCCTCCTCCACCGCCTTCAATATAGGTTCTTGTTAACCACATATCCAATTCTTCGTCACCAGATTCAAACTGTCCAACTTGAAGCGGATATCTATCGCATTCGTGATCTCCGATTCCTAAAAATAAAAGTGCTGGATCTGGAACGCCACCTTGAATAATTCCTCCCATTAATTTTGGAAGTCCTTCTTTAATCAATTCGTGCGGGATATGCCCCATACTTCCTGTAACGTCTAATCCTAAAATAATCGGAACTGTATTGGGATGAACATCAGAATCTCTAGCTTCTCTAAAAATCACTCCATTTGGATTCATAGATTCATGAGCCATATGTAACGCATTCTGTGTAAATATCTCTGCTGCAGATTTGCTAGCATAACCTACTTTTTTTGCTCTGCTTTCGCGAGCACCGAAATCATATCTTGTTCCTCCCATGACTAATATTTTTTACCAAATAAATATTCAAATCTCTTTTTTGTAACCTCAAACTGAATGTTTAAATTTCTGATTGTCAGCGAAAGTTCCATGTCTTTTTGAACAAAAGCTTCTGGCTGAAAATCGGCAAAAGTTAAACTGTTTTTATCAAGCGGACTAATATCAATCAGTCCTTCTTGTTCTCTTTCGAGTCTTTTGATTTTTAATTCGATATCTTCGACTCTTCTTCTGTAAATTAATTCAGAATCCTCACCAATTACTTTGGCTCTGTCTTCTCTTATCTGATCATTGTTTCTTTTTAGAGATTCAATAAATCGTGGTTTTAAATCGTCGCTCATAATTTTTGGTTGTTTTTATTTCAAGTTTTCTTTGTTTCAAGTTGCATGCTAGACTTGAAATTTGGGAGTTTAAGCTTGAAACGGTTAATAGATTTTTTTTTAGGTTTCACGTTCTCAAAACAGCTTGAAACTTTTTAAACTAAATTCTCCAATCTGATCACTTGAACGCTTTCGCCTTCAAAATCTTTAAAAGAATTGGTTGTAAAGATTCCATCAAAGCAGTTTAAAACTTCAAAACCTTTATTGAAAATTCCGTGGCTTACTGCTAAGTATAATTTTCCGGCATTTTTCTTTTTAAGTTCTTCGGCTAATCCTACGAAAGTTCCTCCTCCGTCGCAAATATCATCTACAATTAAACAATCCATTCCTTGCAAATCATCATTGTAAACTTTAAAACCAGATAATTTTCCTGTTTTTACATCACGGCTTTTACTGCATTCTACAACTTCAACACCTCCTAAAAACTCAGATACTTTATAGATTTTTTTCAAAGCTCCTCCATCTGGAGAAATCAATTTTACGTTTTCGCCTATTTTATTTAAAACTTCTTTTATAAAAGTATAGTTTGGAATCACAGTACTATTATTCAACAAAGCTGGTGTAACTTCAGAATGCGCATCAAAAACAAATACTTTGTTCAACTGCATTGCATTGATTATATCAGCATAAACTTTTACAGATAAAGGCTCACCAGGAATCATAACACGGTCTTGTCTTGTCGCTGGAAAATACGGAATGAAAAGATCTATGATTTTAACATCCATTCTGCGTAAAGCGTCAACTGTAACACACAACAAACCTAAATCGTTGAATGAATTTAATCTATGCGTAATAGTAACTTTTTCATTTGGATCAAAATCTGGAGCGATTTTGATGTGTGGTTCTCCTCCAGAGAAAGTAAAACTTTGAAATTTAATTTCTTCCTGATTTTGAAATGGAGCGAATTTTGGGTCGAGATTTAGTATCATAGTTTTTTAGTTTGCGTTAATTATACGCAAATGTAGAATTTAATTTTGAATAAACAATTTATTTTGTGTAAAAATTACGCAAACTTTATTTCGAAGTGAAAACCTTTAGAGGCTAAATCTCTATATTTCAATTTATTAAATCTAAATAATTTAGCAGGTCTTCCGCTTTTTATAGGTGAAAAATTATCTGTTTGCTCTAAAATGCCGAAGCTTAGTATTTTTTTCTAAAATTTCTGCGATCAATTTCTTTTTCTAGAATGGTACAATAAAGGTTTTCCAAATCTGAAAACAGAAACTCATCTGGAAGTAAATCGAAACCAATTGGCTCATAAGTTAATTTCGCTTTCAATCTTTCTATACCTTTTTTTAAAATCAAATTATGATCGAATGCTAAAGGCGGAATTTCGTCAATTTTAAACCATTGTACTCTTTCAGCATCTGTATCGGCTTTTATTTCTAAGTTTGAAGCTTCAACCAAAGCATAATACGCAACTGAAATAACGCGATTTCTAGAATCTCTATTTATATCATCTCCAAAAGTATAGAGCTGTTCCATAAAAGTCAATTGCACATTCGTTTCTTCATGTAATTCACGAATAACTGCATCGCTTAAAGATTCATCATTTTTAACCAAACCTCCAGGTAATGCCCAATATTTATCTGCCGAACCAAATTTTTGCTCAATCAATAACACGTATAAACCATTGTTCTTGTAGCCAAAAACAATTGCATCTACAGCAATTCTAATATTTTGTAATTTTTCCATAATCCTCAATCCTATCAAACAAATATAACGAATGAGGACCAACTTTGTAATCTATGCTTACGCAATAAATTACAAAGTTGATCCTCATTACTATTTTTACAAGCAGTATTTTAGTTCACCGTTACACTTTTCTTTGGGCTAACAGTACAACTCCCATCGCCTTTTTTTATCGTTACATCTGCTTTAACTTCAAAAGTTCCTGCGGCACTATAAGTATGAGACACAGCACCGGTCGAAGTATTTATGGTTTCTGTTTTTCCATCTCCAAAAGTCCATTTTACTGAAGTTATGGTATTGCTTCCACCATATTGAATGGAGTAATTTATTATTTTTGAATTTGTACCATCTGTCGAATGCTTTAATTCTGTTAATATAGAATCTCCAAAACAATCTACAATAGCTTCGTCATCATGCTTACTGCATGAATTACTAGTATATAAAACTGTTACAAGTACCAAAAATGTTGCAATCTTTCTCATAATCAATCTAGTTTTAGAAGTTAATTTACTGAACTCAAAGTTATTTTTTTCCACAAAGGCCATTAAACACCTGAATTTCAATTAATAAAAATAAAAAAACTACAATCTATTTCCAAAAAACAATTTCAGTTCTTTTTCAATAATATCAAAAAATGACTTTAAGTTATTATTTTTTGGAGCTAATAAATACACAAATTCTTCTGGCACATGAAAACTGTTCCATAACAACTGCAACTTATTTTCCTTGATAAAATTTCTTGCGTTACAGTTCCAAGTAGCGACAACTCCATCATTTTTAGATAAAAGCCTAAGCATTTCAGATTCTGAAGGAATAATGTAATTAGGCACCATAGAAGGTCTTTTTTTATTGAAAGCATGCGACCAAAATAATTTTATATGCGGAATACGTGCGTCATGACTATACCATTTCTGCGTATTCAGCCATTGCTCTATTTCTGTATAATTGTCTGCTTTTAATTTTTGGCGAAATTCGGTTATATCTAAACTTACTGGAGCAACCAAAATCAATTTTATTTTTCCGACAATTTCATAAGTAGTATCAAAAGTGTCAAATCTTTTTGTTGTTATAGCAAAGTCTAATTTTTTAGCATCCACCAATGCAAAAAGTTCATCGTTTTCTGCAAAAGTAAAATCGATTAAATCAAACTTAGCAATTAATAGATTGCCAACGCAGTCAAAAAGATGTTTTGAAATTCCGACAGAAATTAATCTGTTTGCATTTTCAGCTTTTGCTCTAAAGCCAACTTCAACACTTTCGAGACGATCTAATGCGTCTATTATCAAATTATTCAGTAACTTAGCGTATTCGGTTGGTTCTACTCCTTTAGATTTCCGATTGAACAATTTATTTCCCACGTGTGCTTCAAGCATTGAAATCTGCTGACTAACCGCAGGCTGACTCATAAATAATTCCTTCGCAGCCACTGAAAAATTACCGTTTTTGTAAACTGCTTTAAAAGTTCTGTACCATTCTAGATTTACCATGATATAAATTTATTTATAACAAACATAGTTTATTTTATTTTTACTGATATCACATTAGCTGTAAATTTGTTCAAAATTTAATACATATGAAAAAAATAACACTATTCGCAATAACTGCATTTACAGCTGTAAGCATTTCTGCTGAAGCTCAAAAATCAAATAAAAAGAGTATGAAAAAGGTATTATTTGTTGTAACCAGCAATGACAAACTGGGCAATACAGGAGAAAAAACAGGATTCTGGTCAGAAGAATTTGCTGCGCCATATTATGAACTTTTAGATCAAGGAGTTGAAATTACAATTGCATCTCCTCTTGGAGGCCAACCCCCGATTGATCCAAAAAGTGCCGATCCCGCTTCGGCAACTGAAGACACCAAACGTTTTGATGCTGATAAAGTTTTACAAGAAAAATTAAAAAACACACTAAAACTTTCTACAGTTAACCAAAAAGATTACGATGCTGTATTTTATCCAGGAGGTCATGGTCCGCTTTGGGATTTGGTTGAAGATAAAAGTTCAATTGCTTTAATTGAATCTTTTTACACACACAATAAACCAGTCGCTTTTGTATGTCACGCCCCTGCCGTCTTGAAAAACGTAAAAGTAAAAGGCGAATATTTAGTAAAAGGTAAAAAAGTAACCGGTTTCACTAATGAAGAAGAAGAAGCTGTTGGATTGACAAAAGTAGTTCCGTTTTTATTGGAAGATGCCTTAGCATCAAACGGAGCAATTTTTTCTAAAGGCGCAAACTGGCAGCCTTATGCTGTTGCCGACGGACTTTTAATCACGGGCCAAAACCCAGCTTCATCTAAATTGGTAGCTGCAAAATTGCTACAAGAATTGAAATAAAAGGGACTGAGGGACTGAGATACTAAGGTTCTAAGTTCTTCTAAAAACCTAAAAAAACTCAATCTCTTATTCACTAATTACAAATAAAAATTAATCAATCACAATGTTAAGTTCTGAGAATCTACGTTTCAACAAAAAACTTAGAACCTCAGAACCTTAGCATCTTAGAACCTAAAAAAAATGCTAAACTTTGAATTATACAATCCGACGAATTTAGTTTTCGGAAAAGGACAAATTGAAAAACTTTCTACTTTAGTTCCAAAAGGAGCAAAAGTGCTTTTGGCTTATGGTGGCGGAAGTATTTTCAAAAACGGAATTTACGATCAGGTAATCAATAATCTTAAAGGTTTTGAAATTGTAGAATTTGGCGGAATCGAACCAAATCCAAGATTTGAAACTTTACTGAAAGCCGTTGATGTGATCAAAGCAGAAAAAATCGATTTTATTCTTGCTGTTGGTGGTGGATCTGTAATTGATGGCGTTAAATTTATTTCAGCGGCTGTAAATTTTGAAGGAAATCCGATTGACATTCTTCAAAAAAGGATTTTGATTAAAGAAAATGCAATGCCATTTGGAACTGTATTAACGCTGCCAGCAACGGGAAGCGAAATGAATTCTGGATATGTGGTAACAATTGAAGCAACTCAAGAGAAATTATCTTCTGGAGGAAGTGCTTTATTTCCGCAGTTTTCAATCTGTGATCCTACAGTAATTTCGTCTTTACCAAAAAGACAAATCGAAAATGGTGTTGTAGATGCTTACACACACGTAATGGAACAATATTTAACGTATCCAACTGATGCTTTTCTTCAGGATAGAATTGCCGAAGGAATTTTACAGACTCTAATTCAAGTTGGTCCAGGCGTTGTAAAAAACCCAACCGATTATACTTTGGCTTCTAATTTTATGTGGAGCTGTACAATGGCTTTAAACGGATTAATTCAGAAAGGTGTTCCAAGCGATTGGGCAACACACATGATTGGCCATGAATTGACAGCGCTTTACGAAATTGATCACGCGAGAACTTTGGCTATTATTGGTCCAAGTTTGTATCATGTAATGTTTGAAAGCAAAAAAGAAAAACTGGCGCAATACGGAAGAAGAATTTTCAATCTAACTGGTTCTGACGAAGAAGTGGCAAAAGAAGCCATTAACAAAACTGTTGAATTTTTTCATACAATGGGAATGGATACTAAACTTTCTCAGTACACAGAAGATTATTCTAAAACAGCCGATTTTATCGTAAATCGTTTTGAAGAAAGAGGTTGGAAAGGTTTAGGAGAAAAACAATTAATAACTTTAGATAAAGTAAGATCTATTGTTGAACTTTCATATTAAGATAAATTCCAAATTTTAAAAATTCCAAATCCCAATTTTAAACTTTTGGAATTTGGAATTTTTTTATTGGAATTTCATTAAAAAAGGCGTTCTTAACAAGTTTAGGAACGCCTTTTCAAAATACTAAAACAAAACTAACTAACTCAATTTTTTTTAAATTCATTAAAATTCTAATTTATAAATTGTTATAACGCAAGTGAGATCATTTTATTGTTTAGCTATTAAAAAAAATATTTTTATTCTTAAACTTCTTGAAAGTCATTGCAATTAAAGCGTGTTTTCAAAATTTCTTAAAGCAGATTTTGCTTTATTAGCACATTATTAAGTACTTTTGTTTTAAATTATTAAAATAATGAGCGAAAATTTAAAATTTGCAGTGATTGGTGGAGGAAGCTGGGCAACGGCAATTGCAAAAATGTTATGTGTAAATCTTTCTGAAATTTCGTGGTACATGCGCAATGATGCCGCTATCGAGCATATCGAGAAATTCAAACACAATCCAAACTATTTAAGTTCTGTTGAATTTGACACCAAAAAACTCAAATTAACCAATAATATAAACGAAGCGATAGAATATGCAGATTATATCATTTTTGCAATTCCATCAGCTTTCTTAGATGCCGAATTAAAAAACATGACGATTTCTTTATCAGATAAAATTATTTTTTCTGCGATTAAAGGAATTGTTCCTGAAACTAGTTTAATTGTTGGCGAACATTTCCATATTCAATACGACATTCCATATTACAATATTGGAGTTATTACAGGACCTTGTCACGCAGAAGAAGTAGCTTTAGAAAGACTTTCATATTTGACGATTGCTTGTGGCGACCCTGATAAAGCTAAAGTTGTAGCAAAATCACTTTCTGGAAATTATATTAAAGCAAAAATTTCAGACGATATCATCGGAACTGAATATGCTTGCAATGCTAAAAAACATTTATTCTATTGTTGCCGGAATTGCACATGGTTTAGGTTATGGCGATAACTTTCAATCGGTTTTAATGAGTAACGCTATTCGCGAAATGAAGAAATTCATCAGAAAAGTGCACCGAATGAAACGTAACATTAATGATTCTGCTTATCTAGGCGATTTATTGGTTACAGGATATTCTGTTTTCTCTAGAAATAGAATGTTTGGAAATATGATTGGAAAAGGTTACACCGTAAAAAGTGCCATGATGGAAATGAGTATGGTTGCCGAAGGTTATTATGCAACAAAAAGTGCTTATAAACTAAATCAAGGTTACGGAGCTAAAACACCAATTATCGATGCTGTTTATGCCGTTTTATACGAAGGAAAAGATGCTAAAACGGTTTTCAAGAAATTGACTGAGTCTTTGGATTAAGTTTTTTTAGTGAAAAGAGACAAAAGAAAAGACCTTATTAAAGAATATAGAATAAAGAGCCAAGACTAATTCAGTTTGGCTCTTTTTTTATCTTGAAATAAAAATCTTTACTCTTGCTTCCTGCCTCTTTCTCCTTTCCTCTATCTTTCAGCATTCTTTTTCTCCAGTTCCAAAAGCCATTGCTTGCGCCATAATCCGCCTCCATATCCTGTTAGCTCTCCATTTGAACCTATAACCCGATGACACGGAATAAGTATCGAAATTCTGTTCGCTCCATTTGCATTAGCTACAGCTCTAATTGCTTCTGGTTTATTAATGGCAATAGACTGCTCTTTATATGTTCTCACGGCTCCATAAGGTATATTTTGCAGTGTTGTCCAAACTTTATTTTGAAAATCAGATCCTGGAGAGAAAATCGGCACTGTAAATTTCTTTCTCTTTCCTTCAAAATATTCTTTTAACTGTTCTTCTAAAATTTCAAAATGGATATTATCTCCCTGAATAATTGAAGCATTCAATCTTTTTGCCAATGACTTAAATTCTGTCTCCAGCATTTTTCTGTCTGTGAATTCAAGCAAACAAACTCCTTCTTTTACTGCACAGACATACATCGTTCCGAGCGGAGTTTCTATTCTTTTGAGATCAATTATATTTTGCACTTTGCTATTTTTAGGAGAAAAGCCAAATATCGATTTAAAAGAATCATTAAAACCGCTCAAAGATTCATAACCCGTGTCAAAAGCTGTTGAAGTAATACTTTCTCCTTCTTTTATTTTTTTGAAAGCGATATTAATACGAAACATTCTTTGATAAGCTTGAAATGTAATCTTATGATTTTTTAAAAACCATCGTCGCATTTTACTTGGTTCAATTCCGCGTTGGATTAAATCGGCATCTTTGAATTTTAGAGCTGGATTTTCTGAAAGCTCTTTTAAAATCTCTTTTATAAAATCAGGCGTCTCATTATATTTTTCTAATGGAAAGCAAACTTTACAAGGTCGATATCCTTTTAAAACAGCTTCTTTTGAACTGGTAAAAAATTCTACATTTTCTCTTTTTGGTTTTCTAGCTGTACAAGTTGGTCTGCAAAATATGCCAGTTGTTTTAACTGCAGTAAAAAATACTCCTTCAAAAGAAGTGTCTTTATTTACGGCGGCCTGATACATTATATCATCTGTAAGTTCCATAACCAATTATTCAAAAATGGGAGAAAAACTATTTCTTTCCAGTAACTGTAAAGTAACTTTTTCTAATTGTTTATTTAGAAAGGCATTTGCAAAATTCCCTATACTAATACGCTTTACTCCTAATAAAGTTAGCTTTTCAAAATTAGGAAGATTAGGCATACACATTACATTTAGGGGTAGTTTTGTCGTTTCAGCAATTTCCTTTATATCATTTTCATTTGTAATACACGGAAGAAAAATACCGTCAACGCCAGCCATTTCATATTGTTTTAATCTGTATTTAGATTCTTCTATTTTGTTCGGAAAATCCAAAAGAAATACATCAGAACGTACATTTATAAACATGCCGATGTCTTTCTTTTTTAAGTTTTCTGCGATTGATTTTAATTTTGTCTGCAAAAGATTCCGTTTCTGTTATTTCTCTTTTTGAGTTGATAACAACCGAATCTTCAATATTAATTCCAACTATTCCAATTTCATGCAATCTCAAAATATTTGCAACTATTTCCTCAACAGTATCACCATAACCAGCTTCCAAATCTATACTTAAAGGAATTTTTACAGCCGATTTTATTCTTCGAATCATAAAAAAATAATCCTCAAAAGGCATATTTTCGCCATCTTCATAACCTAAATCAGAAGCAATTGTCGCACTTGAAGTTCCAAGCGCTTTAAATCCTAATTTTTCATATTGCAACGCACTTTGAACATTCCAAACATTTCCAAGTAAAAGCGGAATTTCATTATAGTGCAGTTTTTTGAATTCTTCAAATCTTGTTGTCATATTTTACTCTTTTAGTTTTGACAAAAGTACTTTTGAACGAAAGCCTTCTGCAACCGAAAAATTGACAACTATTTTTTTAAATAAAAAATCACGACCATAGAGGATCGTGATTTAATAGTAATTCTTAGAATTTCTTATTTTACCATTATTCCTTCAACAAACAAAATCGGCACTTCTTCCGTTTTGTTTTCGTCAAGCGAATTGGCTTTAAAAATAAACTTCTTATCGTATAAAGTATTTCCGATGAAGAAAGTCACCATAAACTCGTTATTAAGCGCTAAAAGGCTCTTTTCTACTAATTCTATCTTCACAACAGAAACCGAAGGAACCTCAACAAAAGCATGACGCAGAATTGACGTTTTTTTCATCTCTCCATCAATAGTTCCAAATGCTTTTGAAACTACCATTACGCTATCTAAGTTAAAATCACTATCATTCACTAAATAAGCGTACCATACTTTTTCCATAAAATCGTCGCTCCATTCCTGCACTGCGGCTAGAAACACGTTTTCAACTTCTGGAATTATTATATCTTTTTTCATATGAGTCAAAAGTTTTAAAGTCGAAAGTCGAAAGTCAAAAGCCATCACTCTGAGACTTTTGACTTTCGACTTTACAACTTTATGACTTAAATTAAATATTTGCTTTAAACTGCTCTAAGAAACGAACATCATTTTCGTAGAACATACGAATATCGCCAATTTGGTATAAAAGCATTGCAATACGCTCTACTCCCATTCCGAAAGCAAATCCGTTGTATTCATCTGGATTGATATCACAGTTTTTCAAAACGTTTGGATCTACCATTCCGCAACCTCCAATTTCTAACCAACCAGTTCCTTTTGTAATTCTGTAATCAGTTTCCGTTTTTAATCCCCAATAAATATCAATTTCGGCACTTGGCTCTGTAAATGGGAAATATGACGGACGAAGGCGAATTTTAGATTTTCCGAACATTTCTTTTGTGAAATAAAGTAACGTTTGTTTCAAATCGGCAAAAGAAACATCTTTGTCAATGTACAATCCTTCCACTTGATGGAAAATACAGTGTGAACGAGATGAAATCGCTTCGTTACGGAAAACGCGTCCTGGAGAAATTGTACGAATTGGCGGTTTATGATTTTCCATATAACGCACCTGAACAGATGATGTATGCGTACGCAACAACACATCAGGATTGGTCTGAATGAAAAACGTATCCTGCATATCGCGTGCTGGGTGATATTCTGGCAAGTTTAATGCGGTAAAGTTGTGCCAATCATCTTCGATTTCTGGTCCTTCAGAAACGTTAAATCCGATATTAGCAAAAATATCGATGATTTGATTTTTAACGATAGAAATTGGGTGACGAGAACCAATAATTACGGGTTCTGCCGCACGCGTTAAATCTCCAAAAATACCTTTTGATTCTTCTTTACTTTCAAGTTCTTCCTGAATAACTCTTACTTTTTCTTCAGCAACAGCTTTTAAAGTATTTATAACTTGTCCAAAGTCCTTTTTTTGGTCGTTTGGAATATTTTTAAATTCAGTAAAAAGTTCTTTCAGCAAACCTTTACTTCCTAAATATTTAATACGGAATTGTTCTAACGATTCTTTATTCTTCTCATTAAAGGCTTTAGCTTCCTCTATGTGCTGTTTTATCTTATCTATCATTTTCCTTCGATAATTGAGAGTACAAATTTAGTGTTTTTAGTTGAAAGTGCGTGGTCACACTCGCAGTTTTAGGTTTTCTGTAAATTATTTTATCAGATTTAACTTTTCTTCAACCTGTTTGATCTTTACATGCCAATAATCTAAACCTTCCTGATTGGTTACTATTTCCTTTTTGTAGTTAGGAGAAATACTGCTTAATTTATGCCAGTTTTTATTTAAATCCCGTTCTCTTTCTTGCTTATTTGTTGGTTCAATTCTGGTGCGCCAAAAATCCATATTTTCAATATATCTTTTTTTGATCTCTTCAAAATACTCAACTAGCTTTTCTTTTGAATTCGGAATATAACCTGGTCCACTGCAACCGCAGGAGTGAAACGTAATGCCCACAGAAAATAAACTTTTAATATGCTCCCACTTTTTGACATCGTCTTTTTTAGGCGATTCAAAATCTAGTCCCATGTTTGCCATAAATTCACCACATTGCGGACATTTGGCTTCAAAAGCCGATGCTTCTCCTTTTTTTATATCAACCATCAATCTTCTTTTAAAGGTCTTTCGACAATTAAAACAAGCATAATGAGGTTTATAAGATGTCATTGCGTATCTACACATTCTCTTTAGTTTTCAGTATTCAGTCTCAGTCACTGCAAACCGAGACTGTAAACTAAAAATTCTACTCAATAAGTTTTCTTTCTAAAAAATAACTTACTATCGCTTCTTTCATTAAAACCGATTGTTCACCGGCTTTTAACGGTGGCAAATTTTCTTTTACTTTGTAATGAGGCCAGCCTTCATCGTCGAAATATTCGAATTCATAAAATCCATATGGCTCCAGCAATCGACAAATTGCAATGTGCATTAAATTCAGTTTTTCGTCTTTTTTGTATTCGCGGTGCACTTTTCCGTATTCCTGAACTCCGATTAAGTAAATTATGGCATCCAAATCTAGATCTTCGCCTTGCGAAAATTGATTGGAAAGTATATCAACGAGCTTTTCCCAGCGCTCTTTTAATTGTGTATCTCTAGACATTTAATTTTTGTTTTTTGATTGTAGATTTTAGATTGCTGATTTAAAAATCACTTCTGAAGGGGGCAGAATGCAATCTGAACTCTAAATTTGATTTGCAAAGATACAGAGTTCAAACTCAATGTACCTAAAAAAAATAAATACATCGAAAAACAGAACTGCAAAAACCTCTCAACCTTTGTCACTATGAACCTTTGAACCTAAAAAAAGATATATCTTTGCGCCTCATTAAACACCAAACCCAAACATGAGTTTTTTTGATATTATCGTTGGTGCACTTTTGTGTTATAGTTTGTACAAAGGCATTAAAAACGGACTTTTTGTAGAAGTTGCTTCTTTTATTTCTTTGCTGTTAGGAATTTATCTTGCGATTAAATTTTCTTCGTTAATGACAGGATGGATTTCAAAACATGTTTCTTGGAATCCGACCAACATTCAGATTACGGCTTTTATCCTGACTTTTATTTTAGTTGTAATTGGCGTTTATTTCTTAGCGAAAATATTAACTGGAATTGCCGATTTTGCCATGCTAGGCTGGATGAACAAACTTGGCGGCGGATTTTTCAGGATATTAAAAACGATTCTTATTTTAAGTATTTTTATTGCTTTGTTCGAAAAGATCAATTTCAATCACACTTTTGCCAAAGAAGAAACTTTAGACAAATCTATTTTTTATAATCCAGTAAAGAAAGTCGTCGCTTTTGTTTATCCATCAATTGAGAAATGGTACGAAACGTTTAAAAAAGATCATTCTGAGAAATCAGAAGATCAAGAGCAAGCCACAAACAAGGAATAATTCATTTTGTCAGGCTGAGCGAAGTCGAAGCCTTTCGTTTACAAATAAATAAACCCGACAGGTTTCAAAAACCTGTCGGGTTTATTGTTAGAAAGCCTCAGCGAGACGATATATTTATAGAAATTAAGCCGTCCGAATGTAAAGAGCTTCAGCGAAGCGAAATATTTGAATTGTAAATAATTTATATGTCGCTCCGCTGGAGCTTTATATTGTAACTATCTATTTTATTCTATAAATATTTCGCTTCTCCGAAGCTTATATTAAAAAAGAAACCCGACAGGTTTTAAAACCTGTCGGGTTTAACTATAAAATTGAATATCTTTTTAAAAATTGATTTCTTTCTTTTCTCCTTTTTTCAAAACAACCTCTTGGTTTTTATCTCCATAAATCAAAGTTGTTTTTCCTCCATTTTTAGAAGAAACAATTACTTTTTCTGGCTTTTTATTGTTCCAATTCATTTCAATTTCAAACCCACCTCTAGCGCAAATTCCTTTTACAGAACCTTCTGACCAAGCGTCTGGCAAAGCAGGCAATAATCTAATTTCATTTTCGTCTGATTGCACTAACATTTCGGCAACTGCGGCCGTACCTCCAAAATTTCCATCAATTTGAAATGGCGGATGAGCATCGAATAAATTTGGATATGTTCCTCCTCCTCTTCTTGGCGTTTCTGTTTTTTTACCGTCTGGATCAACGTAGCGCAACAATTCACGGAACATTTTATAAGCACGATTTCCGTCCCAAAGTCTTGCCCAAAGATTGATTCTCCATCCTTTTGACCAACCAGTGGTTTCGTCGCCCTTTATTTCTAAAGTTTTCTTAGAAGCTTCGGCCAAATCTGGAGTTTTTAAAGGTGTAATATGATCGCCAGGAAAAAGTCCGAATAAGTGTGATTGATGACGGTGTTTTGGATCATTATCGTCCCAATCAAAATACCATTCTTGAAGATTTCCTTTTTTACCAATTTGGTATGGATGCAAATTGGCTAAATCTGCTTCCATTTTTTTTACAAACTCAGCATCAATGTTTAAAATTTTAGCGACTTTAATCGTTTTATCGAAACATTCACGAATCATTGCCAAGTCGGCTGTTCCTCCATACATCGTTGCTCCTACAAAACCATCTGCCAATTTATATTGATTTTCAGGCGAAGTTGATGGAGCTGTAATCAAATTTCCTTTTTTATCTTCTACTAGCCATCCCATGCAAAATTCTGCCGCGCCTTTCATTAAAGGATATCCCTCATTCTTTAAATAATCTTGATTTTTAGTAAAAATATAATGTTCCCAAATATGTGTACTCAACCATGCTCCTGCCATTGGCCAACAAGCCCACATTGGATCTTCTTTTCCAAATTGTCCAACCGGATTGGTCATCGCCCAAATGTCTGAATTATGCGCTGCTGCCCAACCCGACTTCACCCCATAAAAAGTCTCAGCAGTAACTTTTCCAGTCACCGAAAGGTTTTTTATAAAACTTAAAAGTGACTGATGCATTTCTGAAAGATTGGTATTTTCTGCCAACCAATAATTTTCTTCCAGATTAATATTCATTGTATAATTACTACTCCAAGGCGGATTTAAATATGGATTCCAAAGTCCTTGTAAATTAGCTGGAACGCCTATTGTTCTTGAAGAACTTATTAGCAAATATCGCCCATAATTAAAATAGAGGATTTCTAGATTTTTATCTTCTTTTCCGTCAGCGTAGCGTAATAAACGTTCATCTGTTGGTAAATCTGGCGCTGTAGTTTTGCCTAAATCTAAAGTAACACGATTATAGAATTTTTGATGATCAGCAATATGTGCGGCTTTTAATTTGTCGTATGACTTTGTAAAAGCATTATTTAATTCTTTTTTTGCAATTGGCTCTGCTACTCCATCAATTGATGGAGATTTATCAAATCCTGTAAAACTGGTTGCTACAGCAACATAAATTATTGCTTCTGTTGCATTTTTTACACCCAAAGTTGTATCTGTGTTTACTATTGTTCCATCAGTATTTTTAATTTTTAATAGAGAGGCAAAACGTGTCCCTTTAATGATCTTTTGCTCTTTTAAAGTTTCTTTTTTCAGATTAGCTAATGCCTTCTCCCTATCAAAATAACCTGCTGGAAGATACTCCTGAGTATATTTAAAATAACCAGGATTCTCATGCATTGGAGCGCGCCCACTAAGAGAAAGAACATTTTTTTTAATTTCAACCTTTGATTCTAACAAACTGTCGCTTTCTATGTCAAAATTTAAAGCACCTTTTTCTGTCGCTTGTCAATTTAATAATCATAATTTGATCTGGAGCCGAAACAAAATATTCTCTCGTAAATTTTACACCATTAATTTCATAAGTAATCTTTGAAGTCGCATTCGAAAGATCTAACTCTCTGTAGTAATTTGAAACTTCTCCTGTATGATGATTTTTTATTTCCAATGTTCCAAGGGGCGCATAAGATTCTGAGTTTTTCCCTTGAATTTTTTTATTCAATTCTTCAGCCAACTTATAATCTTCTTTATTAAATGCATCACGAATTGCTGGCAGATTATTAGATGCATTGCTATTCATGTATGGATAGACGGGCTCGCCAGACCAAAGTGTGATATCATTCAAATAAATTTTATCCAAATTTACTCCTCCAAACACGGTTGCTCCCATTTTTCCGTTTCCTAAAACTAAGCTTTCTTCAAAGAATTCTGCTGGTTGTTTGTACCATAAAACATTTTTGGATTGCGCCGAAATGGTTGTATAGTAAAACGTGAGAAGTAAGACGAAAAATGTTTTTTTCATAAAGGTTAAATTCATTTTGGAACGTTTTTATGTTACCGATCAGATGTTCCTACGGAACATTTTTTTATTATATCCATTTTGATCAACGGATTTCATCCGTTGCTACCGATGAAATGTTCCTAACGGAACATCATCAATTTGTTTTCTTTGCTTTTTACTACGAACTACTTGCTCACTTCATATTTCTCATTTGCCGTAATCATTTCCCAATTATCCGTTCTAAAAGGCGATACAGGGAATTTTTCTTTATTAAAGAGATTAATCTTTGTATCGTCGTCTGCCCAACCGTAATGCACTGCAACTGGATTTTGAACTTGATCGCTTGAAACGATTATTTTGTCATCTTTAATTATCGCTTTCGCGGAATGAAAAACTTTGTCTGCACCTGCAATTTCGAAACCTTTTAATTCGTCATTGTTTGGCGTTGATAATCCGCTGCCAATATTATCGAAACTTAAGATAATCTGGTTTCCTTTTATTTCTTGAGATTTATAAGTTGGTCCACTGTGAACTTGTTTTTTGCCGTAAATGTTATTCATCGCAATTGCTGCCAAACGCAAACCGATGTCTTGTTTGTTGGTTGGATGAATATCTTTTGCATTTCCAATATCGGTTGTAACGGCCATTCCGGTGTTTGGCAATTTTAAAGTTTCAGATTGTGCTTCGCGAAGTTCTGCCCAACGACTTCCTTTTTGGCTGTTGCCACCAAATTCGTCAAAAGTGGATAATTGCACAAAATAAAATGGAAAATTGCCTTGTTTAAATTTGGTTCTCCAATCGTTGATCATTAACGGAAATGCTTTTTTGTATTGTTTTGCTCTCCAAACATTCGCCTCTCCTTGATACCATAAAACACCTTGCATTGCGTAAGGAACCAACGGATTTACCATTGCATTGTACAATAATGATGGATAACTGTTTGGCGAAACTTCGATTCTTACTTTAATAACGTTGAATTTCCAAAGTCCCTCAAGTGGAAAGTTTGAATCTTTAAAATCAATTTTTAAATCTTCTGGATCGCCATAGATTCCGCCTCCGCCGCTGTAATCTGTAATTCTTACGGCGATTACGTTTGTACCTTCTTTTAAAACGTTTGCTGGAATTTTGTAAATTCTTTTGGCATCCCAAAGATTATTGGTTCCAACTTCAACGCCGTTTACAAAGGTTTTGTCTTCATCATCTACTTTTGCTAAATGTAAAACGGCTTCTTTTTTGGCTTGTTCTGCTGTTAAAACTATTGTTTTTCGCATCCAAACAATTCCGTCTATATTTCCGATTTGTTGGTTTTCCCAAAGTGATGGTACTTTTATTTCTGGCCAGTTGTTATCTTGAAAGTCTAGATTTTTGAATTGCTCTTCGTTTTCCATTGAAACATCAAAACCTTGCACTTTTTTAAGATTATCTAAAACCGATTTTTTATAGGTTTCAAAAATGGCATTGATATCTACCGTTGGTACATTAGCAATCATCGATTTAAACTCGTCGCTTTTTTCGAAAGCTTCACGACTTGTCCAAGTTTCAACATTGGTTCCGCCCCAAGAAGTATTGATAATTCCAATTGGGATCTTTAATTCTGAATATAGTTTTCTAGCAAAGTAATATCCAACCGCTGTAAAGTTGCCTACATTTTCTTTGTTAGCTTCTTCCCATTTACCTTGTTTCAAATCGTCTTTTGGAGTTCCGCTTAAATCTTGTGCAACACCAAAATGACGAATCATTGGGTAATCGGCACTGCTAATTTCTTTTTCAGCATTCATGGTTTTGAAAACCTGAAATTCCATATTCGATTGTCCGCTGCAAATCCAAACTTCTCCAACCAAAACATTTTTAATAGTAATTTGATTTTTTCCAATTACGATTAATTCAAATGGTCCGCCCGCTTTTTCCGCAGCTAAATTTACCGTCCATTTTCCATTTTTATCAGCCGTAGTTTTCTTGATTTGTTTGTTAAAATGAATTTCTACACTTTCATTTGCATCTGCAAAACCCCAAATCGGAATTTGCTTGTTTCTTTGGAGTACCATTCCGTCAGAGAATATTAAAGGCATTCTCACATTAGCATTAGCTAAAACACTAATTAACAGAAAAATAAATATTACACTCTTTTTCATTTTTTCAATTTAAATATTTTTAAAACCATATAAGTGATATAAGTTGTTTTAAGTTTATTTTTATCGGTGCACTTAAGTTTATTTATATCACTTATAGAGTTTAACCGCATTTTTTTACTTTAATCCGTCTATTAAAGCATTTAAAGCTTGCGTATCAAAAACGGTATTATCGCTTCTATTTATAATCCCAAAACCATTATTTCCTAAGTCTGCCTTCGTCCCAATAAAAAGGTAATAATCCGTTTGCTTTTGCTGTTTTGACTACCGTTTTTAAATAATACGCTCTTGAATTTAAATGTAAAGTCAAAGCATCTCCAGTTAAAGTTGTTCTTCTAATTGCTCCAAATTCTCCTAAAAGAACTGGAATTCCTTTGTCAACAAACTGTGTTTTCATCAATTTGAAATTCTTTTCTAAATCGGCTTCTTCTCCCCAAGTTGGGTTTCGTTCAGTATCGGTTGCAGAATGAAATCCTGCTCCCCAGTAATAGAACATTTTACCCCAAGTTTCGTCTTTGGTTAAACCAGCAAAATTCCATGGAGAATAGTAGTGCACTTCGACCATCATTCTGCCTGCAACTTTATCTGTTGGCAATGTAGTCATTAATTTGTTTGTTTTTTCGATATCTGTTGTTGGCCCTTGAACTACCAAAACACGAGTTGCATTTTTTCCTCCAGTAGAACGAACAGCATCAATAAACGTTTGGTGATACGAAGTCAAAACTGCCATTTGAGTTGCATCTTCAACCGCTGGTTCGTTGGCGCTTGCAAAAAGTAAATGTTCGTCAAATCCGCGTAAATGAGTTGCGATTTGCTCCCAGAAAGCTTTTTGTTTTGCATTCGTTTCAACTTTTTTAGCTTCTGTGATATTATTTTCTAGCCATCCGCCGTCCCAATGGATATTTACGACTACATACATATCATTATCTACGCAGTATTGTACCACTTCTTTTACTCTATCAAGCCATTCTGTTTTGATTTTGGCCGTTGTAGCATTTTCTAAATTTTGATTCCAAGAACATGGAATACGAATAGCATTAAATCCGTTTGCTTTTACGGCGTCAATCAAAGCTTTTGTCACTTTTGGATTTCCCCAAGCAGTTTCGCCTCCAGTTGCTTCCAAAGTGTTTCCAATATTCCATCCTAATTTAATTTTTGCGACCAATTCAACAGCAGAACTTCCCATTCCAGAAGCATCTGCCGCAATTGGATTGGTATTATAACTAGGATACAAACCTGCAACAACTGTAGCCGCAGTTTGCGAAACCGCTATTGTCACCGTTTTTGCCTCACTTGAGCTTAACGTGATTGAAGCTGTTCTGGTAGTCGTTTCTGTATTGGCAGAAGCCGTTATTCTAACAATTACACTTCCTTTACTTCCAGTTGCCTGGCTCACTTTTAACCAACTTTCAGAACTAGCCAAATTCCAAACTGTGGCTTCTGAATTAATAGTGATATCTGAAGTATTTTCTTTACCGTCAAAATCAATTTTATTGGTACTTGCAGTAAGTGTTTTTATCGTTGTTTCTGGTGTGCTTTCTTTGTCTGAACTGCAGGCTAAAACGCCTAAAAAAGCAAAACATAATACAAAACTCAAGATATAGTCTTTGATTGTTTTTTTCATTTCGTTTGGTTTAAGTTAAGTTAAGTTTTTAAAATCAACGCCAGCTTTTAGTGGGCTGGCGTTAATAGTGTGGTTATTTTATAGCAATAAAAAGTTTTATTTAACTGTTACTTGAATTTCTTTTTTGATATCTCTAGAAGAAGTTCCTACTTTTAAAGTATATTTTCCTGGTTCAACTGTCCATTTTTTAGAAGCAACATCATAATATGCCAATTCTTTTACAGGAACTTTAATCGTTATTTTTTCTGAACTTCCAGCCTTAACAGCAACTTTTTTGAAACCTTTTAATTCTTGTCTTGCACGAGTAATTTTAGAATCAGATTTTGAAGTATATAACTGTACTACTTCTTTTCCTTCTGCTTTTCCTGTGTTTTTAACATCTAAAGAAACTTCTATTACATCATTTTGAGCATACGAATCTTTGTCTGCTTTTACGTTATCTAAAGCAAAAGTGGTGTATGATAATCCGTAACCGAAAGGATATAATGGCGCAACATTTTTAGTATCAAACCAACGGTATCCAATTAAGAGTCCTTCGGCATAATTTACTGTTTTGTCTCCAGGGAAACTGTTTGTCGCATGTGCAGGAGAATCTTTTAGAGCTACTGGCATTGTCCAAGGTAATTTTCCTGACGGATTTACTTTTCCTAAAATCACATCAGCCAAAGCATTTCCGCCTTCAGAACCATTAAACCAACTCCAAACCAAAGCTGAAGTTTTTTGGCTCACTTCATTAATATCAAATGGAGCACCAGCTACCATAACTACAATAGTTTTTGGATTTACCGCCAATACTTGTTTGATTAATTCTGCTTGTCCGAATGGCAAATGTAAATCTCTACGATCTGAAGCTTCTGTTTCATAATCGCGATTTGAACCCGCAAAAATAATCGCCACATCAGAGTTTTTAGTCTGCCTCTACTGCTTCTTTAACTTTTGCTGGATCTAGTTCATCAATTGTAACTGGCCCATTAGCCGTGATATTTCCTAAATTTCCTCTGTTCTTTTTATCGTAACGCTCTAAATATCCTTCAGCATAATTAATTTTAACTGATGCAGGAAGCCTATTTTTAAGACCTTCAAGAGGTGTAACTTCTCTTTTCGTTTTCACTCCAGCTCCAAATCCGCCAAGAGCATTTTTCTTTGTCGCATTGTTTCCAATTACTGCGATAGATTTTACTCCGTCTAGTTTTAAAGGCAATGCATTATTTTCGTTTTTCAACAATACAATCGCTTCAGTCGCAATTTTGTACGCATCTTGATAATGTGCTTCGGTTGCGATACTTCCTTTTGCACGCTCTCCTCCACCCATTGCTTTTACTTGGAATAAAACTCTTAAAATACGTTTTACATGCAAATCAATTTCTTTTTCTGAAACTTCTCCAGATTTTACAGCCGCGATTAATTTATCTGCCAAGAAAAATTCATTGAAAGGTTTTGGCGTTCCCATTTCAATATCCAAACCGCTTTTCAAAGATTTTGCTGTAGAATGCACCGCAGCCCAATCTGAAACTACAATACCTTTAAATCCCCATTCATCACGAAGGATTTTATTCAGCATATAATCATTTTCACATAAATATTCTCCTCTGAATTTATTGTATGCTCCCATGATACTGTAAGCTTTTGCTTCTTTTACAGTAGCTTCAAAAGCTGGAAGATAAATTTCGCGAAGTGTACGCTCATCAATTTGCACATCTACAAAATCACGATTGGTTTCCTGATTGTTTGCTCGCATAGTGTTTTACACAAGCCATTACATCTTTTTCCTGTAAACCTACAACCAAAGGCACTGCGATTTTTTTATTCAAAAACGGATCTTCTGACATGTATTCGTAAGTTCTTCCTCCTAACGGTGTTCTTACCATATTAATTGCTGGCGAAAGCAACATATCTTTATCTCTTGCACGTAATTCTTCTCCTAAACTGGTTCCAAAAGTATGAGCCATTTCGGCATTCCAAGTTGCTTGCCAAAGCACCGCCAGCTGGATAATACGTTGCAAAATCGTTTGTCCATCCTGCCGGAGCCCAATTGTCTCTAGAAATTTCTTCACGAACTCCCAACGGACCATCTGCCATTTTTAATTCTGGAATCCCTAAACGTTTTACTCCTGTGTTAGCAAACATACTATTACCGTGGAGCATTCCTATTTTTTCTTCTAATGTCATTTGCGAAATCAGCTTGTCGATTTCGGCATCATGTTCAGTATCTATTTCTTTTCCAACGTATTCTTCAGTCTCCGTCGAATTTGAAGCTACAGTCGGTGTTTCATTTTTACAAGAAGTAAATAATGCAAAAACCAAAGCCGCCGAAAGGTATATCATTTTGTTTTTCATAGATAGTTAGGTGTTTTTTGAATTTAAAGATCCTTGATTCCTCACACGTCATCTTTAAATCAAGTTAATACTGCTTTTATGTTTGTGGTTTTATCTGAAATTATTGTTTAATCAAATTCAGCATTACAACATCATTTTCATTGATTTTGAATTCTTTGCTGAAAGTTCCTTTTGCGTCAATTGTAATTTTTTCTGTTGCAATTGGCGCTCCGTTATTTTTCTCTTTTATTGAATTGACTTGCTGGCGTGTTAACTGACTTGGTTTATTCATTGCTAGATAATCTGCGTAAGCGTCGTTTACTTTGTATCCAACTTTGTAAATTTCCAATACATATTTTCCTTTTTGCATTCCGTCCACTTCAATTTTGACTTTTCCTTTTTCTTTTGATGGAAGATCTTTAATGTAATAGGTTTGATTCAGCTCTTTATCTCCTGGATGCGTATTCGTAAAATCCCACAATAAAACCTGAACGTCTCCTTTTACATTTTTAGAAGTCCAAGAAGCTTTATCAGAATTTTGAAGTTCTGTTTCTCCTAATTTATTCATTAAATAATAAGAGAAATAAGCCGGTTTTTAATTCCCTGCGTATTCAATAATCCGAAACCGCCGTGGAAAGGCGTAAATCTTGGCCCTGCTTCTTCAAAAATATCCGTAAAAACCCAATACGACATTGAGTTTGCTGCGTTTCCAACTTGTTTTATTTTCTGCAAAATATAAGCTGCCGAATGATAGCTGTCGTGAATTGGATCTGCAGGAGTATAAGAGGTACTCCATTCGGTATAATGTAATTCCAAATTTGGTTTAGCCGAAGTTGCAATTTGTTTTCTTGAATTTAAAATATCACCGCTTACGCTAAATTCATCCTGACTTAAAATAGTTCCCGACGTTCCAAATTCATCCAGATATCCGTGTTTGACACCGTAAGTATGTGTCGAAACAAAATCCATTGGCACATTATTCTTTGCGCAAAAATCAATTGTTTCAGGAACCCACGCTGCTCCCGCCGTTGCTGGACCGCCAACTCTATAGGCTGTGTTTACACTTTTTATTGCTCTAGCGCTATATTCATATAATTTAAAATAATCTGCCTGCGTTCCTGTCCAAAATCCTGGAGATAAATTGGGTTCATTCCAAACTTCAAAATACCATGTTTTTACTTCTTCTGCTCCGTATCTTTCTGTGAAATGCTGAGTCAAGTTTTTAATTAAATCTTCCCATTTTTTATAATCTTTTGGAGGCGTAACATTTCCTTTCCACCAAAAAATGGTTTCTTTTCCGCTTGCTAAAGCATTTGGCATAAAACCTAATTCTACAAATGGTTTCATTTTTAGACTAATAATATAATCGAACAAAACGTCTACATATTGGTAATTGTATTCTGGATTTCCTTTTTCGTCTTCACGATAAACGGCCATGTCATCGGTCAATAAACCATGAAAGCGGATGTATTTAAAATCGCATTCTTTTTTTACCAATGCCAATTGCTGCCGCCAATCTGCACGAAGACCTTCATTTGCTCTTCCAGCGCCAATGCACTCTTTGAACATGGTGTTTAATTTTCCAGCTTCTTTTTTGAAATCTACTTTTATAATTCTATTTTGAGAATCAGCGTTTGTTGTTTGTGCAAATGATTTAAAGCTTGCCAAACCAACAAAAACAAATAGTATAATTAGACTTTTTTTCATGTTTAAGTTTTATTCTTTTACAATTATTTAGCTGAAATTTTCTTTTTCAGAAGTATATTATCTGAAGAATTTCCTATCTGAATCTCAATTGTATTTTTTTCTAGTTCGAACACTTGTTTTCCAGTATTCCAATATTCTAAATCTTTTGCTTTTACAATCAAATCAACATTTTTGGTTTCTCCAGCTTTAAAGAAAACTCTCTTAAATGCTTTCAATTCTTTTTCTGGTCGTTCTACTTTCGATTCTAATTGTTTTAAGTAAAGCTGAACCACTTCATCGCCATCTTTATTTCCAGTATTTGTAATAGAAACTGTTACTTTTAATTCTTCAATTTTCGAAATAGTTTCAGAACTTGTTTCAATCGAATTGTATTTGAAAGTCGTATAACTTAATCCGTAACCAAAAGCATATAATGGTTTCTTTTTGAAATACATATATGTTCTTCCATTTCGAATGTTATAATCTAATAAATTTGGAAGATCGGTAATATCTTTTACCCAAGTTTGCGTTAAACGTCCTGCAGGATTATAATCTCCAAATAATACATCTGCCAATGCTGTTCCTGTTTCCTGACTATTCTGCGCCATATGCACAATTGCTGGAACATTTTCCTGAGTCCAATTGATTGCATAAGGAAAACTGCTCATTAATACGACCGCCGTTTTCGGATTTGCCTGATAAACTAACTTAATCAAATCTTCTTGTTCTAAAGTTAGAGATTGGCGGTCAACCGCTTCTTTTCCTTCACTTGGAACAGGACAATTTGCCCATCCAGCATTACAAACCGGATGATTTCCAACAACCATAATTACAAAATCTGCTTTTTTTGCGATTGCTCGCCGCTTTTCCGTCGATATTATTTTTTGCGACTAAAACTTCAACATTATTTCCCAACTTCTTTTTTATTCCTTCCAAAGGTGTAACAACATAAGGAGGCGTTCCGCTGTACCAATCCAAAAGCACTTCATCTGCTCGAGATCCAATTATAGCAAGTGTTTTTATTTTTTCTTTTTGTAAAGGCAGAAATCCGTTTTCATTTTTCAATAAAACAATAGATTTTTGAGTTGCCTCTAAAGCGATTTTTTTGTGCGCTTCTGTTTTCCAAGGATCAATTGTGTCTTTATCTTTTCCTATTTTCGAATATAGATTTTCTTCTGAAGCATCAAGCATTCCAAGTTTTATCATTACTCGATAATTTCCGCGCAAAACTTCATCAAGATCTTTTTCTTTCAAATATCCATTAGAAAGAGCACCATAAATGCCATCTATAAATTCATCTAAAAACTGGTTAATACCCGCTTTTACAGCTGCGGCCGCTCCTAAGTATTTATCTGTATAATATTTATGATCTGAAAGAAGCAGTTTAAAAGCACCACCATCGGTACAAATAATACCATTTTGTCCCCATTCTTTCTGCGTAATATTTTTAAGCATCGGATGTACCATTGCCGGAATTCCATTTACTTTGTTATACGCCGCCATATAAGCACGCGAACCTCCTTCAACAACTCCCATTTGAAAAGGAAGTGCGTAATATTCTCTCCAAAGTCTTTCATCAAAATCAGATGATGTATAGGTTCTTCCGTCTTCATTGCTGTTTGCCAAAAAATGCTTCATCAAGGAAGCTGTTTGCCAGTATTTGGAATTATTTCCTTGTAAACCTTTTACAAAAGCAACTGTCATAGTTCCGTTAAAAAAAGCATCTTCTCCGTAACTTTCTTCAGTACGTCCCCAGCGCGGATCTCTTGCAATATCTGCATTTGGAGCACGAACTACTAATCCGCCCCGATTGTATTTTTGTAAAGCAAAACGCGTTTCATAACCTTCTACATTTGCCACTTTTTGAAGTAACTCAACATCCCAAGTTTCTCCTAAGCCATACGCTTGAGGGAAAGTGGTTGTTGTTAATGGCTTTTTATTTTTTCCTCCCCATTCGCCTGGTCCGCCTAAAGCTAAACCATGCAATCCTTCTACATGACCTGTACCAATAAGCCCTAATCTTTTTACTGACGGATTTGTGCTTAAAGCCTGAACTTTTTCATCCAGCGTCATCAAAGACAGCAAATTATCAATACGCTTTTCAGTATCTAAGTTCGGATTCTGAAAAGGATATTGCTTTTGCCGCGATAACATCAAATTAGCAGATAAAAGAAAAAAGATATAAAAAATACTGTTTTTCATTTTTTAGAAGAAGGACTAATTTTTATTGTGTTTATAAACCCGACAGATTTTGAAAATCTGTCGGGTTTTAGAAATTAATAATTACAATTTTTTAAATCTCACTGCTCCACCGCCAGCTCCACCTAAATTCAATTTTAGAGAATCTGTAGATTTTACTGTTTTCTTAGAAATTGCCACTGCTTCTGGATTGTGTTTTTGATCTGTTCCTTCAGCATCAACATAAATTTGTGCTTCGTAAGTTGCATTTGGATCTAAGAATGACAATGAAACATTTACATTTCTTGGATTTTCATTTGTTAAAGTTCCCAAATACCAATCGGCGCTGTTTCTGTCTTTTCTTGCTGTTGTGATATATTCGCCAATTTTCCCTTCTAGGATTTTAGTGTCTTCCCAATCTGTTGGAACATCTTTTAAGAATTGTAAAGCTGGTTTTCCTTCGTAATTTTCTGGAAGATCTGCCAACATTTGAATCGGAGAATAAATCGTCACATACAACGCCAATTGTTGCCCAACTGTTCCTTGAATTCTTTTTCCTGGATAACCTTGTTTTACCTCAACATCAAAAATTCCAGGTGTGAAATCCATTGGGCCAGAAAGCAATCTTGTAAACGGAATAATGCTTAAGTGGTTTGGCGGATTTCCTTCGCTCCAAGCATTATATTCTTGTCCGCGCGCTGCTTCTCTTGAAACCATGTTTGGATAAGTTCTACGCTCTCCTGTATCTTTTATCGATTCGTGGTATAAAACGGCTAAATCATATTGAGTCGCTTTTTCTAAAATGTATCTGAAATAATTTACTCCAAACTGTCCAAAGTGCATTTGCTTCATATTCAATTTAGAACCAACGTGACCGATTTTTACGGTGTGTATTCCAAGTTTTTTGTACAAAGCAAAACCTTCATCAACTTCTTTTAAATAGTTAATTAAGTTCGAACCTGTTTCGTGATATCCGATTAATTCGATATTCTTTTTCTTTCCGTATTCAACCACTTTTTCAAGATCGAAATTGTCTGCACTTTTTGTGAAGCTAAACATGTGCATACGGTTTTCATACCAACCTGGAGTCCAACCTTTATTCCATCCTTCAATTAATAAATGATGAAAACCTTCTTTTGCTGTAAAGTCGATATATTCTTCGGCGTGTTTTGTAGTTGCTCCTTGTTTATCACTCTCCCAAAAAGTATATTTCCCGATGTGCATTCCCCACCAGATTCCTAAATATTTGTATGGTTTGAAATAACTGTTTGTATTCTTTAATTTGTTTGGTTCGTTTAGATTTAAAACCAAATAAGAAGTAATCAATTCGCCTGGATTTTCTCCAATTTGAAGCGTTCTCCAAGAAGAAGTGAACGAATCTTTTACACGAACTTTTACTCCATCAGCCCACGGCACTAAATCTGATTTTAACTCTGTTCCTTTAGTGTTTACCAAAGTCATACTTGCAAAATCGATCAAGTTTGCTTCATGGAAACTTAACGCTAATCCGCTTTTACTTTCGATTGTTAGTGGAGTTAAAACCGTATCTAGTTTACTTACTGGAGCATCATTAAATAGATATTCGTCACGGTTTTCTCTGTTGGCTGGAATCCACCACGCTTTTCCGTCTTCTTTTAAGTTGAAAGTCGTTTTTTCATCCATGATGAAAATACTGTCTTTTACATTTTGTTTTGGATAAACATATCTAAAAGCAACTCCATCGTCGAAAGCACGAAACTGAATTTGTAATTTTCTTTTGTTTCCTGTTTTTTGCTGTAAATCAACAACCAATTGATTGTAGTGATTTCTAATATTTTTCTTCTCTCCCCAAACTTGTTCCCAAGTTTCATCAAACGTAGAAGTTTTAGCTCCTTTAATTTCAAAATTTGAACTTAAATCTTCATTTCCTTTCAATACAAATCCCATATCAGACGGAGAAATTACTTCAGTCTTTCCGTGAGAAACTGCATATTTTGGAGCATTTTTTACTAACTCAAATTTGATTGTATTCTTTCCGTTTGGCGATGCCAATTCGTAAGCATTTTTCGTTTTTTGACTATAGCCAACTGCTATTGAAAACAGTACGGCTGGGAGAACTAGATAGTTTTTCATGTTTTTTGGTATTATATTTTTTTGCCACTCCCGATAGCTATCGGGATAAAAAGATTAGAAGGATTTTTTTTATTTTTCTCTCGCAGATTTGGCAGATTGCTTCGCCTGTTCGCTATCGCTCGAGTGAGCTGATTTTAAATATTAAAAAAAATCTGCATGATCTGCTAAATCTGCGAGAGTAATAATCCTTTCAATCTGTGTAATCTGTGGCTATTTTTTTGTCCGAATTCACGAATATCATAAATTAAATTCGTGAAATTCGTGGCTAACTTTTTTATTTTGCC